>DAIREI010000318.1:0-2902 GCA_036795675.1 Bacteroidales bacterium | reverse complement strand
CAGAGGCTCCGCCTGCCGCCATCGGTTACAAAGCAATTGGGCGGCAGCTCACCTCAAGAAGCGCCAAGAAGCGGCTCTTGGCCAATGTGGGCGACAACTATATACACATCGACATGGACAACGTGGCCTGCTTCCTCAGCGAGGATAAGTACATCTTCGTCATCACGCAATCAGGCAAACGCCTTGCCACATCATACGCCAACCTGGGCCAGGTAGAAACGGAAATCGACCCCGAACAATTCTTCCAGGTATCGCGCAGCATCATTGTTAACATCAACGCCATCGCCCGCGTAGCCAAATACTTCAACGGCCGCTTGAAGGTTGTCTTGAAAGACAATAATGATTCCGGCGATATTATCGTCAGCGCAGCCAAACGCGAGCAGTTCCTCAAGTGGATGGGAGGGGAATAGTTTGATTCATTCCTTATAATCCCAACTTCATTCCCTGTATCCCGGCTTTCATTCCTTATATGCTTGCGCATTATCATCTGCGCCGTTTAATTTGCTCTATGGTTAATTGCATCATACTAGAAGACGAATACTATGCGGTGAAGGAACTGAAGTCGGCGATTGCCAGGCTGCGCCCCGGCTATAACATTGCCTTTGCCGCCGAAGACATCGAAAGCGCCATCGCCTTTCTCTCCAGTCATCCCGTCGACCTGATATTCTCCGACGTAAGGCTGTCCGACGGATTATCCTTTGGTATATTCGACAGCATCAGCACCCCCACCATATTCATATCAGGTTATGAGGAGTACACCTCGCAAGCCGTTTCGCACAACTGCGTGGACTACATCCTCAAACCATTTTCAGAAGAGCTGCTGCATCAGGCTATCCGTCGCTTTGAAGTGATAAGCGGTTTTGACAACCCACAATCGGATAAGCTTTGCCCGTTCCAAATCGAAAGCGCTTATAGTTCCTATCTATTTGCCAAAGCAGGCAATAAATTTGTCGCAGTGAAGAAAGACGATATCGCTTATATCGATAAGAGCCCCACCGGGGCTTACCTACACCTGCTTTCGGGCGAAGTGCTAAAATGCCTGTCGAAGAACGGGAGCGTGGCCTGTTTTGGCAAGCGCCACGGCTTTATCGAGCTGTGTCCCCGATACCTGATAAATATGAACTCGGTAGGATGCGTAAAGCAACTGCTGGGCTGGCGGAGGAAGCTGGTCTTCAAGTCGGAAGCTAAGCTGGAGTTGAAAGTCCCGCTATACCATAATAGAAAATCATTTTATAATATTCATTCTTAAACATCAAAGTTATGAAAAGAACAAAAACATTTATCCTATTGGCCCTGCTTGTCTGTTTGGGCTTAAATGCTTATGCACTTGATGTATCTGAGACGGCAAAATCATCTGCGCTGTTTTCAGAGGGCTTCGACGATGCTTTCAGTTTTCCGCCTGCGGGATGGATAACTGTAGATTCGGACGGAGACGGCCATAACTGGAAGGGCGCCATGACCTCCCATTCGGGCAGCGGCGGCAACGCAAGTTCCGACTCCCGCACACCCGGGCCGTTCGGCGTAACTCTCGATCCGGATAACTGGCTTATATCTCCAAAAATAGATATCCCATCCGAAGGGGTGTACCGTTTGAGCTATTGGATAGGTTACAGCAATCCTCAGTTTCCGAGCCACACACATGGTGTTTACATATCAACAACCAATACGGAGCTGGCCAGCTTTGAGGAGATCCATTCGGAGATAAATCACAACAATCCCGGCAGCAATTATTACGAAGTACAGCTTTCCTTGAAAGAATATGCAGGAAAAAGCATCTATATCGCCTTCAGACATTACGACAGCTACGATATCATGAGCAGCATGTACCTCGACGATATCGTGGTGGAAGAAACTCCTTCCTATCCTGTTTTTGTGGGTGATAAAAGATTGAATTTCGGCTCCGTCTTAGACATCAGACCCGACAAACGGGCGCTGTATACAGTCTCCAACGCGGGAACGCAGCCCTTAGAGGTTTCATTGGAATCAGTAAGCCCCAAACTTACGCTGAACGGTCTTCCTCTGGCAGTAGGCCCGCAATCTTCGGAAACAATAGAAGTGCTCCTAAATGAAACGGCGGCACAAGCTTATGCCGGAAGCTTCTCACTGAATACAAACGACCCAAACAATATTCAGGTAGACATAGAGGTAGTGGCCGATATACAGGCGGCTGTCGTAACCGGTTTTTATTCGGCCAGTTTCGAATCCGGAATGCCGAGAGGCTGGATAGGCTGGGGATTTTCCTCCAACGAAAACGGAGGTATCAACAATTCGGGAGCGTTGCGGGGATGGATGCAAGGGGGTTCATCAAATTATGTATTGACTCATTATATTGAGATGGAGGGAAATCCGATGGTGGAGTTTTCCTATAGATTGACCAATATAGAAGGAGGAGCGCCAACGCCTGCCAACCAGGTGGCTTTCAGCATCCTCGTATCGGACGATTACGGCGACAACTATACCGAGGTGCACAGGGTTGAGCCCGGCGGAGCCAATGAACATGTTCCGTCTTCCGAGTTTCAGAAGATCAATGTGCCATTAACGGATTACGCCGGCAAAACTTGCATGGTAGCCGTAGAGGCCGTTGCCACTAACCAGGGCTATTTTATGTTCGATATTGATAATATGGCATTGGGGACAAGGCCGGATAACGATCTGTCTATAATGTCCATAACAGGCATACCTATGCCTACGGTAAATAGTGCATCAGTATATTCTGTGATTGTAGAAAACCTCGGTGCGCTCTCCCAAAGTAATTATACGGTGAATCTACTTCGAAATAACCAAATTGCAGCCACCCTACAAGGAGAACCTATAGCATCAGGGGAAATAAAAACATTCGAACTTACTTGGACGCCGGCGGAAACAGGCGCTTCCTATTTATACGGAGAGGTGGTTTTAAGCG
>DAIREI010000317.1:0-2907 GCA_036795675.1 Bacteroidales bacterium | reverse complement strand
ATCGGCAAGCGCCTTTGCGTTCTCCTTATTTATATGGGTTTCTTTCAACAGAGTGGTGTCTGCCGGACGAGGCCATAAGAGTACGAGGCAAATATGATCTTCCAACCACGAGAGAACCGATTCGTCCATAACGGTCTCTATCTTATCCGGCCAATAATTGTTGTCGTAATAATGACGGTTCAGGCCGGGCATACAGATACCGATGGAATCTTGAGCGCCCGACACCTCGCTTCTTCCCGGGCCGTTTTCGAAACGGAAAAGCAGTTTAGCCAACTGCTCGGGATGCATGGCAGGCAATTCATAAGGCCAAAGGGTAGCCGCTGCATTGCGGGTTGAAGTAGCCATTCCGCAACGCTCGTTAAACTCAATTACCGGCTCGAGCGACACAGTAATAGCCCAACCGGGAGTGTATTTAGATACATAGGGTTGGTCTATCCATGTTCCGGCCAAATCGAGGCGATAGGGGAGTTTGGACGTAGTGGCGCGGATGCCTGTGGTAGAGCGAGCCGGCAGTCCGGCTTCGGGGAGGCGTTTCAGTACGATATACTCTATGCCGTGCTCTTTGCAAATAGCTTCTTTGCTTGGCGTGTGCCCGTCTTCATTCACAATAAATATATCGGGCTGAAAACGCAGCATATCTTCGAGGAAGTCCAGCATGCCGCTTCCTTTATTAATCCACGCATCGGTAACATATCGGATAGCCTTAACCATATACAGCCTTTCCTGTTCGCAATTGACTGTTTCGCGACCCTTCAACTCCTTTATGGTGGCATCCGAACCGATGCCCACATACAAGTCGCCGTATTGTGAGGCTTCCTTAAAAAATGCCACGTGGCCGCTATGAAGCATATCATAGCAGCCCGAGACAAATACTTTCTTATTCATTTATTTATTGTAGTTCTCTATACCGGTATTCAGGAAGTTGATATAGGCATCCACATCCTTATTATATGCCCTTGATGGAGCCAGCGGCATTCCGTTCTGGTCGAGAATTACATAGAATGGCTGAGCATTAGCGCCGAACTTGTACCGTTGCAAGAAGCTCCATTTGTCGCCCACCGTGCGAAGTTTACGCATCTTGCCGTGTTCTTCTATTTCAATGGTCTCGTCCAGCTTGGTCTTGTCGTCGACATATAAAGAGATTAATACAAAATCATTATCGATAAGATTCTTTACGCGCTCTTCCGACCATACCGAGGCTTCCATCTCGCGACAGTTGACGCAGCCGTAGCCTGTAAAGTCGACAAGTACCGGCTTTTTATGCTTGGCGGCATACGCCATTCCTTCCTCATAATCGTGAAACTCGGGATGTACTTCGCCTTCATATAGATTGAAATCTTGGGTGTAGAGTGGGGGAGGGAATGCGCTGATGGCTTTCAACGGTGCGCCCCAAAGGCCGGGAACCATGTACATGGCAAAGGCAAAGGATATGATGGCGAGAAATAGCCGTGGTACGGATACGCTCTTCAAGTCGCTGTCGTGCGAGAACTTAATCTTGCCGAGCAGGTAGCATCCAAGCAGTACGAATATCACTATCCACAGCACAAGGAATGTTTCGCGGTCGAGAATGCGCCAGCCGTAAGCTAAGTCGGCCACCGAGAGGAACTTCAATGCTAAAGCCAATTCGAGGAAGCCCAACACAACCTTCACCGAGTTGAGCCAGCCGCCCGATTTGGGAAGGTCTTTCAACAATGAAGGGAAGATGGCGAATAAGGCGAACGGGATAGCCAAAGCTAAACCGAAACCGAACATCCCTACAGCCGGGCCTAATATGCTGCCCATTGAGGCGGCTTGTACCAGCAATGCGCCGATAATAGGTCCTGTACATGAGAAAGATACCAGCACCAAGGTAAAGGCCATAAAGAAGATGCTTAGCAGTCCGGAAGTTTTCTCGGCTTTGCTGTCCATCTTGTTTACCCACGATTGAGGCAAGGTGATTTCAAACGCTCCGAAGAACGAGACGGCAAACAATACCAGCAGGGCGAAGAAGATTAAGTTGAATATGGCGCTCGTAGATAGTTCGTTCAAGGCGCTTGCGCCGAAGATGCCGGTTACTACCAATCCTAATACCAGAAAGATTACGATGATGGAAAGCCCGTATATCATAGCATCCTGAACGGCTTTCCTCCGGTTCGAACTCGAACGCTTCAGGAAGAAACTCACCGTCATGGGGATGATTGGCCATACACAGGGCGTAAGCAAAGCGAGGAATCCACCACCAAAGCAAAGCAGGAATATCGCCAATAACGATTTGTCGCTTGTTACAGATTCTTTCTCGCCGCCAAAGTCAGCAAGCTCATTTATTACCGGTTTCCATATATCACCTTCCACAACAGGTGCCGGCGATTCGGATACGGCATTATCAGTAGTCATATCGCTTGTTTCAACAGGCTCCGGTTCTACTATGGGGGCTGGTTCTTCTTTTTCTTCAACGATTGCCGGTTTAAGCGTAGCCAACAATTTGGAAGAAAGGTCTTTCTTGCTAAATGCAAATTCCTCCTTGCCCGGCACGCAACCTTCGTCGTCGCACGACATGAAATCGATATATCCTTCCACCTTGAAAGCGTCGGGATTAGTTATCTTCATCTTCAGCTTAAATGTGGGGCTGGTTTCATACCAAGTCACATCCGCAAAGAACATTTCGTCGTATTCGGTGTGGGTCTTTGCTGTAGTAGTTGGTTTGCCTATTAGTTCGGCACCCTTCACTTCTTCAAAAATGAACGTGGTGGGCTTAGGGCCTGCGTTGGGGTCGAGGTTGGTATCATAAAGATGCCACCCCGGGTCGGTAGTAGCTACGAAAACGATTTCGCCTGCATCATTAATCGAATAGTTCCATTTGGTTGGTTCATACATCTGTGCATGAACAAATAAGGGGGTTAGGAATAATAGGGTAACCAATATTAACTT
>DAIREI010000316.1:0-2923 GCA_036795675.1 Bacteroidales bacterium | reverse complement strand
ACCGGTTGCTTCAGAAAATCGCAAGGAAATGGAGGTTAAAAAGCCCCTAAAGGAGTCTAAAAAGCTGAGCAATCAACCGTTTATGGGAGAATTTGTCAGTGCTAAGAAAATTGACAAGATAGTCGTTTTCTTTTCCGACAACACTTTTATTACGCTTAATCCCGAAGAATAAGTTAAATTGCCCTCAACCCCTGAAGTCGCCGGAGCCAATTAGGGGCAAGCTAAAACATTATCTTCATTATTTTCATTTCTTTCATTATTTTCATCTAAAACCATAGTATCTTTGCATCAATAAATGCAACTTATGAATAAATACATTGCAGACTGGATAGTCGTCGAGAACACTCTCCTTAATGAACAATACTGCCTCATTAAACTATCACTTGGCCGCGAACTTCCCGAAATACTTCCGGGACAGTTTGTGCAGGTCATGATCAACAATTCGCGCGATGTCTTCCTGCGCCGTCCCATATCGGTACACCAAGTAGACCGTGACAAACATGAATTGCATCTGCTGGTTCAGATCGTGGGTGAAGGAACTCGATTACTCTCCCTACTAAAGCCCGGCGATACAGTCAATCTAATTTACCCCTTGGGTACCGGATTCTCTCTTCCCGACAGTAAACTTCAAAAACTTTTGCTTATCGGCGGCGGCGTGGGCGTTGCTCCCTTACTTTATCTGGGTAAATGCCTTAAAGAGAAAGGCTTTTCTCCCTCGTTCTTGCTTGGCGCCTATTCCGAAGAAAACTTATTGCAATTAGACGAATTTAAGCGCTACGGTAGCGTCTACATCACTACAGAGGATGGCTCGGCCGGCGAAAAGGGATTCGTTACCAACCACTCTATACTACTGCAAGGCGACGCCGACTTTATCTATTCCTGCGGCCCAAAGCCGATGATGCTGGCAGTGGCACGCTACGCCCGCGAGTTTAATATCCCCTGCGAAGTATCACTCGAAAACCACATGGCTTGTGGCATAGGCGCTTGCTTGTGCTGCGTAGAGAAGACCGTACACGGCAATGTATGCGTCTGCACCGAAGGACCTGTATTTAATATCAATCAACTGACATGGCAGATTTAAGCATAAATATAAACGGATTGGAGTTTAAGAACCCCGTACTGACGGCTTCGGGTACATTCGGGTATGGAACAGAATATACCGATTTTATAGACCTGAACCGTCTGGGGGGAATAATAGTGAAGGGTACGACCTTGCACCATCGCGAGGGCAACGATTATCCACGTATGGCCGAGACGCCTTCGGGGATGCTGAACGCCGTGGGATTGCAAAATAAAGGAGTAGATTACTTCATCTCGGATATTTATCCTCCGATAAAGGACTTCGATACAAACATGATGGTCAACGTGAGCGGTTCTACCATAGAAGACTATGTAGCTTGCGCGGAGAAAATAAACGAGCTTGACCGAATTCCCGCCATTGAGCTGAACATCTCTTGCCCCAACGTGAAGCAGGGCGGTATGGCTTTTGGGACAAACTGCGTTAGCGCTGCCGAAGTAGTGAAAGCCGTTAGAAAAGTATATAAAAAGACCTTGATAGTAAAGCTATCGCCCAATGTAACCGACATTACCGAGATTGCTAGGGCGGTAGAAGCCGAAGGAGCCGACTCAGTATCACTTATCAATACCTTGCTGGGAATGGCTATCAATGTCGACCGGAGGAAGCCGGTACTCTCCACCATCACCGGAGGGCTTTCCGGGCCTTGCGTAAAGCCGGTGGCACTACGTATGGTATATCAAACCCATAAGGCTGTCAGTATCCCTGTAATAGGCTTAGGAGGTATATCTAATTGGGAGGATGCCGTGGAGTTCATTTTAGCCGGAGCTACGGCTATTCAGGTAGGCACCTACAACTTTATCGATCCGACCGTAAGCATCAAGATTATTGACGGAATCAACGCCTACTTAGACAAGTACAACTACAATTCGGTCAGTGAGATAGTAGGGGCGTTGGAGTGCTAATCACCTCCCCCTAACCCCCTCCCAAAGAGGGGGAAATGCGCAAAGCGAAACTCTAATGCTAATGGCTAAAAGCTCTTATCCAAACAGCGTCCGGAACGCTTCTTCCACTTTCCTTACGGGTTTAATGGCTATCTTCAGGCGGGAAGTATCAAAGCCTTTCAGGTTATTATGGGGAATAATTATGGTGTTGAATCCCAGCTTTTCGGCCTCCAATATCCGTTGTTCTATACGGTTAACAGGGCGTACCTCGCCCGATAGGCCTACTTCGCCACACATGCAAGTCTCTTTTTCAATCGCCACATCGAGGCTCGACGAGAGAATGGCCGATATGACTGCCAAGTCCATGGCCGGGTCGTTGATACGCAAGCCGCCGGCAATGTTGAGGAATACATCCTTCTGTATCAGCTTAAAGCCCGCCCGCTTCTCCAATACGGCCAGCAACATGTTCATGCGGCGAATATCGAATCCTGTAGTGCTTCGCTGGGGATTGCCGTAAGCGGCGGTACTCACTAAGGCCTGTGTCTCAATCAGAAAAGGGCGCACACCTTCAATGGCGGCGGCAATGGCCACGCCGCTAAGGCCTTCGTGGTTTTGGGTGAGTAACAACTCGGAAGGGTTGCTCACTTCGCGCAAACCCGATTGCATCATCTCATATATCCCCAACTCGGCCGTACTACCGAAGCGGTTCTTTATATTGCGCAGAATACGGTACATATAATGCTGGTCTCCCTCGAACTGAAGCACTGTATCTACTATGTGTTCCAATACTTTAGGTCCCGCAATATTGCCCTCCTTATTTATATGGCCGATTAGTAGGGCAGGAGTACCTGTTTCTTTAGCAAACTTTAGTAATGAGGCTGCACACTCGCGTACCTGCGTTACACTACCCGGACTTGATTCTACGCGCTCTGTATAAACGGTTTGTATGGAGTCTACTATAACA
>DAIREI010000315.1:0-2926 GCA_036795675.1 Bacteroidales bacterium | reverse complement strand
AAATATAGTGAATTGAAAAACGTATTATGTATACGCATTTGACGAGTAATAACGCGGCAAAGGTAATATAATTTCTTTTTTAAACAAGTCTTTTACTAAAAAGTTTTACTAAATAGCCTTAAATAGTCGCTTTTAGATATAAATAAGCGACATTTGGGCATAAGTAGTTAGATGCATGAACAAATAAAGGCTTCCATTTCGGGAATATGTTGCTCTATACTTCGAAGTAACTTAAACTGGGCGGCGGTACGCACAAGGTTATGCTTAGGGTAGTTCACCTTATAATAAGTGTCGCCGTTTAAGTAATCAGTCAAAAAGCGTGCCATTTGCATATAAGGGAATAAAGTAGCGGCATAAGGTAGATTTTCTATCTCTATGGGGGTGAGAAAAGAGCGTGCCGACTCCAGGTAGCCTTTTGTAAAAGCCTTGAATATCTCCATATTGAAAGCTACATTATCCAAATCGGTATCGTCTTCTGCTCCGGTGTTGGCACCTGTGCGAAGAAAGTCGCCATAGTCTGAAAAGATAAAGCCGGGCATCACCGTATCCAAATCGATTACACAAAGTACATTACCTTCTTTATCGAACAACATATTGTTCACCTTAGTATCGCAATGGCACACGCGCTTGGGCAGTTTCCCTTCCCGGTATAGCCGCTCTGCTTTACACATTTCACTTGCCCGTTGCTCTATTTCATCTACATACTGTTGTACTTCTTCCAGGCGGTTGGCTGCATTGGTCAATACGGCCTCGTTGAACTGTGCCAGTCTAAATTCCATATTATGAAAATCGGGAATACTCTCCTTTAGTGTAACGGGAATATCGGCCAGCATCGATTGGAAATTGCCGAAAGCCTGTCCCGCATAATAAGCATATTCGGGGTTTACGGTTTCGCAGGTGACGCTTTCGTCGATAAACAGCATGAGCCGCCAATAGTTCTCTCCGTCGTACCAATAGTATTTCCCGTCATCTTTGGTGGGGATGAAGGTCAGCACTTTACGATTGATGTCTGTTTCGCCCACTGTTCCCAACTTCCTACGGATATGCGAGGTGACGGCCACGATGTTATCCATCAGTACGTCTACATCTTTGAATATAGCGTGATTGATGCGTTGCAGCACATAGTCGGGGGCTTGCGTGTCGGCGTTGATTACCCTGTACGAATCGTTGATAAGACCACTGCCCAAAGGTGTCACCTCTGCCGCCTTACCTATAATATCGAAATGAGAAACTACAGTCGTCAAATTCATCTTATTTCCCCCATTCTTTTGCGCCCTGTTCTTTTAGTTGGGCGGTAAATGCCTTGGCTTTCTCCAATACGGCGGCTTCCTCTTCGGGCGTTGCATAAGCGTGTTTGAAGCCTTTTACTATATCCCACTCGCCACGGGTAAAGTCGGGAACAGCTACCGAGGCGCAGTTGTTGTCCATCGAAAGTTCACCCAATTCGGCCAAGCAGCACCATTCGGCCAAATCGTACACGTCTATATCCAAGGGTAGGCCGTGTTGCAGGCAGTACACCAGGCGGGCATCCATAATAAAGTCCATGCCGCCGTGTCCACCTACTTCTTTGGCTAGTTCGCCGTATTGCTTTAAGATGGGATGCTCATATTGGGCAATAAGCGCGTTCATCTCCTGTTCGGGCAAAAACCGGTGGGCATCGTCGAGGGCGTAGCCTTGTGTCGGGTATTTGTTTGCAAAGCCTTTTGTTCCGGTAAGTTGATATAACCGGTTATAAGGCTGTGGCGTCATGGTGTTGTGTTGTATTTCAATCACTTTGCCGTTGGCTGTACGAATGAGGGTAGTGGTATGGTCGCCATTGCGAAAACTGTCGCAAACCGAATCGGTACGGGCTTCCACTAACGCCTTACCGATTACCGATTTGGTATCCATAGCCACAAGGGTCTGCATCCGGTCGCCCCGGTGAATGTCAAGGGCTTGCGCTACGGGACCAAGGCCATGGGTAGGATATACATCACCGCGATGGATCATGTTGTATTCCAGGCGCCAGCCCAACTTATCGTCTTCGCCGCGTTTCCAATAATGGTCCCATACATCGGCCAGGTTGTGAATGTATGCGCCCTGTACCCGGATTATTTCGCCGAATACGTCGTGTTGAGCCATGTTCAACGTGTTCATTTCAAACCAATCGTAGCAACAATTTTCGAGCATCATGCAATGCTTGCGTGTCTTTTCGCCGGTGTTTATCAATTCCCAACAATCCGTCAGGTTAAGTGCGCCGGGCACCTCTATGGCTACATGCTTGCCTTGTTCCATGGCGTACTTGGCGATTGCCACGTGCGATTGCCATTCGGTACAAATATAAACCAAGTCGATATCGTCGCGTTCACAAAGTGCTTCATAACCTTTTTCTCCATAATATATAGCGGCCTTGGGCATGGAAGCGCGCTCCAGTATCTGTTGGCACTGCTCTGCCCGGGGCTGTTCATAGTCGCAAAGCGCCACAATCTGTACACCGGGAATATAGGTAAACCGGGTTACGGCTCCGGGGCCGCGCATGCCCAAGCCCACAAATCCTACGCGAACGGTTTCCAACTTCGGAGCCTTCAACCCCAATACGCCGGTCTGTCCGGCCGGCCGCGGCGGTGTTTCAACCACTATCGTACCTCCGTCCCATTTCCAAGGAGTTCCCTCTGCGCTTGTTTGTACTTGAGATGTTTGCGATGTGCAGGCGCATAGAATTATGCACAAAGTAAAGAACCATGTAATTCTTGTTTTCATATCTGCCGATGGTGTTTTTGTTTGAATAATAGGTGGCTAACCAAGTAGTAGTGACCCCGACAGGACTCAAACCTGTGACCTTCAGAACCGGAATCTGACGTTCTATTCAACTAAACTACGGGGCCAATAAAGTGATGCAAAGATATGAATAATTCCGTAATTTCCTAAAAATCCAAACAAGAAAGAA
>DAIREI010000314.1:0-2929 GCA_036795675.1 Bacteroidales bacterium | reverse complement strand
TATTCAACAATTCTTTATCTAATGAGAGTTATTTGTATTGCATCAATCCTCTTTTTGTTTTCATGGAGCAGTATGTATTCCACTGAAGATATTAATAAAGATTATTCGCACTTTGAATTAATTGCAGAGAAAATAGAGCAGATTTGTTATTATCGGGGTATGGAGGCTTACACACTACTGGTAGAGTTGTACGATATAGCTGAGCGGTATCCTGGAGATAAATCATTGTACGTGCGGTGTCTTTATTTGGAAACTACAATAAATCATGCTCAAACAAAAAATGATGCCAATGTAAGAGAAAGGATTGCCAGCAAAATGGAAGATATAGGTAAAGGGCACCTTTCCGAGAGCGCCTTGCTGGATTATTCGATGGCTCTCGCTTTCTTATCGGAGAGTAATTATCCGGAAAGCTTTCAGATAGCACTATATGCAGTAGAAAAGTTTGAACGATCGAATGATGTGAAATACATTCACAAAGTATATATTTTGTTAGGCAATATTTGCAGCCATGTGAGAAGTTATAAAATGGCCGAAAGTTATTACCGGAAGGCGATGGATTACTTACAGCCGACACAAATCAGTTACTACCTCACACAGGTGAATATAGCCACTGCCATATCATTTATAGCAGACGATCAACAACCGGCGATTAACTCAATATTGGAACTGATAGAACCAATTATGAGTTTTCAAGATCCATGTGTGCTGGCGCTTACCTACCTGAATCTCTCCAATTGCTATTCCGAACATGGTGAAGCAGACAAAGCCAAGGAATGTCATGAGAAGAGTTTAGCATTGGTTCCAATGATTGATAACCGGAGCATCACGTTCAGTCTCTATCAGAATATCGGTTATTATTACCAGAGCATTAATGAATGGAAAGAGGCGCTGGAGTACTATAAGATGGCCTATAATAATGCCCTGTCGGAAGACAATTCAGAGCATCTTCTTTTCGCCACATCGGGTGTTTCCGTTGCTTACGACAGGCAGGGGAATATAGATAGCGCTTATTATTATCTGAACAAATACAACGAATTGAATAACCGCATAATCAATAATTCGAAAATTATCGAAACCTATAATTCGTATATTTCCATGGTCTTGGATTCTTCGCAGAAAGAATTGAAAATAGCAGAACAAGCTATAGGATTGAAGAATCGCACACTTACGGCTGTAATTATTTTCTTTGTCGCCCTCACCATTGTTATAGTGCTCATTTTGATTATCGTACAGCAGAAGAAGCAAAAGCAGATGTTGATAAAGGAAGCCGAAAACAAGAAACTGACCGAACGCCTCAAGAGCGAAAAAAAGATACAGGAACTGCAAAAAGAGCAACTGGAAGAGAAGATGCGCGAGGTAAGCTCTTATTCCTTATTATTATATAACAAGAACAATATCATACAGCAAGTGTCTACTTTGTTGAAACAGGTTCCTCAGCAAAGTAAAGACATCGAATCAATCAACCGGATGATTGAGACTAATTTCAACTCAGAGCAAGACTGGGATAACTTTATCCTGCATTTCGAGAAAGTACACCCCGACTTCTTCACCCGCCTGAAAGCGCACTGCGATAAGCTAACCAACAATAACCTCCGCCTGTGCGCCTACTTGAGAATAGGTCTGTCAACCAAAGAGATCTGCCAGATACTGAATGTCTCGCCCGAAACCATTAAGTCAAACCGCCGACGGCTGAAAAGACTGATAGGGCTATCGGAAGAGGATAGCCTGAATAGATTTCTGGAAGGTATATAAAAGAGTTGCTTATTCCAGCGCCCCCATCCAGTAAGCTTCTGATTGTTCTACCCATTGGCGGAAGTCGCGGTTGGCTTCATAATCTTCCGCATAATCAATAAGCCGGGCTAAATCGAACGACTCCGACACGATGCCGGCCCCTGCCTCGGCGGCTTCGTAGGCATTGCAGGCCTGCTCGATATGCGTGGGTACCATCAGTACGGGCTTGCCCATATACATGGCTTCGCATACCGACTCGAATCCGGCCGTGGTGGCGTAGGCCATACATCCCGCCAGGCTTTCGAGGAAGAGGTGGTCGTTGAGGCGGTAAAAACTGAGGTGGTCGTTGTGATGCTCTATTTCGCCGGCTCCTTTCCTGTCCCAAAAAAAGCGCATATACACTTCGGGGCATCGTTGTTGAAATTCAATCACTTCTTCGGCAAACCCCGAGTTGAGCATATAGCCGTGTATATAATTCCCCTTACTTACCGGTACGCGAAATACTTCTTCGCGCAGTAAGGGCGGAGCAACCACTATGCGCTGCCCCGGCACGTCGTCCCATTTCGTCAATGAGAGCGCTATGCGTTTGTCGGCATTAATGCCGGTAATGCGAGTATAGAGCTTGAGGATAAACAGTTCAAACCGATTTTCGTCGGGGAACTTGTAGCGGGGATGCAGGAAAAGGTATTGGTGCGAAACCCCTGTAAGCGGCACGTTGGGAGGGAACAGCGCGTAGGCCAAACCCGTAAGCATATCGTAAAAGTTAACTACCCGGTCTACATCCAACTCCTTTATCATCTTGCGGATATAGTACACGCTATGCATATAGGTAGGTACGCGGGCGATGTTGTAAGCAGCCGTCTTCCAAACGTTGGCTTGCTTATTTTTGGGCGATGGAAGGAAGTTGGGGCTTTCGAAGCGATAGATAGGCGTGTTCATCTTGCGGGCATAGAAGTCGGGCAATTCGCGCGTTTTGCTCCGCCCTACCATGGCTCCCACTACCTGGTGTCCGTTTTTCTCGAGGATACTTTTCAGCGCGATAGATTGCGTTAGATGTCCGCGCCCTTCGCCCTGTACGATGAATAAGAATTTCATTCTTTCGCCCGTATATGTATATGTATTGGTAAATCGACACAAATGTAGACCTTTTTTATTAGTAAAAAGAAAAAAGACAGGTAAATATTTCATTAATTCTTAT
>DAIREI010000313.1:0-2936 GCA_036795675.1 Bacteroidales bacterium | reverse complement strand
GTTCGTCGTCACCCGGATTACTCCGGTTAAAGTATTCGATAGCCTGTGGGTAATTGCCCAGATTATAATACGCCGAGCCGGCAATGTAGTAATCTTTCGATACGGCATCGGTTGCTTTATCTAAATAAGAAGACAGGTAAGTGGTTGCCGACTTATAGTTGCCGTCGTAGTAATAGGATATCCCGATAATGCGCTCCATCTCCAAATTGAGCGGATTGGTAGGATAAGTGCTTATCAAGGTCTTTCCTTCGTTTATCGTTTGCGTATAGCGCTCTTGGGCAAAGTTGATCTGATTGATGTAATACAGCACTTCGGGAACGTATTCCTTGCTCGACTTCAAGGCATTGAAAGAAGCTAAGGCATTCTGGTAGTCACCTTCGGTATAAGCCACATAGCCCAAGTAATAGGTTGCGGGGTCGCGGTACTTGGTGCTGCTCCGCCTTAGGGAATTGAGTAATACAAAGGTATCTTCGTTCTTATCGGTCTTCAGGTAAGACAATGCCAGCCGGTAATCGCGGTCTTCCCATTGCTCGTTGCTCAGGTAGTTTACATTCACTTGGTCGAACCAATAAATGGCCTGCCGATATTCCTCGCGGGCGAAATGGTCGGAGGCAATCATAAAGTAAATCTCGTTGCGATGATGCGTACCAGGATAAGTATCGAGAAAGTCTTTCAGCATAATGTCCATCTCCTTCTTTCCTTGGTAGAAGTCGGAAGCCGCCAAGTAGTAATCGGCATCTTCCTTCAGGTTGGGATTAACCGTTCCTTGTTTATATTGATTGATTTTATCGATGCATCCTGCAAAATTTTTGTCTTCATACATCGCTTTGGCCTCATAAAACAAGCGGTCGGGCGAAACAAATTGCGGCGAGCGCTGAGCCGTAACCACCTGCAAACTCAAAAGTAAACCGATTATCAGAGCAATCTTTTTCATAAGCTGTTAATTATGGAATAAGTGTTGGGGCAAAGATAAGTATTTTAGTGAAGAACTAAGAACTAAGAGTTAATAATTTGAAGAATAAAGAGCACGATAAGTTAATTAACCTAACCCAACGATGTTTAACACAACCGGCAACAACTATTAACACAAGGTTGTTGTTTATCTATTAAACGGCCGAGAAACTTGACCGAAACTGCGTAAATATTGTGGATAAAAGACGATGATGACTATGGGTGAACTTCTGAATAAAACAACTGTCCTGCAAAGGTATATTAGCAAAACGATTGTACGCAAATGAGGTTTTAGGTTTTAAGGTTTTAATGGGTAAGGGTGAATCGCTCGGCGATTTCACCCTTCTTTCTTTGTATAAAGTCATGATATTTGATAAATTTGCAGGCGATGTGTAACATTAAGGATACTCGTCCGTCTTCATTATATAGAACATGAGCTTAGATACATTCCGGAATAGCATCTTTCCCTTGAAGGACAAACTTTACCGTTTGGCTTTAAGCATTATAGGGAATAAGCAAGATGCCGAAGATGTGGTTCAGGATGTGCTATTGAGCGTGTGGAACAAACGAGCCGACTGGAGCCGTATCGACAATTGGGAAGCCTATTGCGTGCGGTCGACCCGAAACGCGGCACTGGACAAGCTGGAGTTGAGCAATAATCAACTCAGTTCTATACCCGAAGGATACGACCCGAGGGGAAACATGGCAGACATCCACACCATGCTGGAAGAAAAAGATCAAGTGGCGTTGCTGGAAAGACTGATAAAGGAACTTCCCGAAAAGCAACGCACGGTTTTCCAACTGCGTGAGATAGAAGAGATGAGTTACAAAGAAATCGCTTATGCGATGCATATCTCGGAAGAGCAGGTAAAAGTAAACCTGTTTCGCTCGAGGCAAAAGATAAAAGAATTATTCGATAAAAAGAATCAATGAACCGGATAGAAGACCTATTGAATCGTTACTGGCAGTGCGAAACCTCGGTGGAAGAAGAACGAGAGTTACGCCGCTATTTTGCCGGGGGCAATATCCCCGACGATATAGCGCAGTATAACGCCTTGTTTGCCTGGCAAAGCCAAGCCGCTTCGATAAAGACGGAGAAGACGATTTCCCTCCCCGCAAAGAAGATGCCGAGAATCGGCTTCTATTCTATCATCAAAGTAGCGGCTATCGTACTTATTTTCCTTACTATCGGTACCGGGTTTTATACTCATTATCAGCAATCGAGCAAAGTAGACCAGGTATTGTCTGAAACCTACAGCGACCCCCAGGATGCCATACGCGAGACCGAAGAGGTGGTAGCCAAGGTTTCGTCGCTCCTCCTGCAGATTGAAGAGGCGAATAAGAGCGAGACGGATTCATTAGCAATAGAACCTTAAGCACGATATGAGAAAAGCCATTTTTATAGCGTTGCTCTTTAGCTTGGTGTCGGCCAACACGTATGCCCAACACATTATCGCGGCCTTTCTGGAGAAACACGGAAAGGACGAAAGCATAGAATTGACCAATATAGGCAAAAAGATGTTTGATGCGATGGAGGGGCAGGTTATAGATGACCCCAAACTATCGGGCATCATTGCCGAACTGGACAATATCAGCATCGTGAAATCGACCGACGCGGCTTTTCTTCAGGAGTATTACAACTCGGCCTCTGCCATCGTAACGCGGACAACGGATTATATTCCCATCTTTACCCGCGAAGGCGACGAGCCGCTGATGGTGATGATAAAGCAGGATGATAAGGTGATAAAGGAGCTGATTATTATTTCCAAACGGCCGACCGAATTCAGTTTGGTCTATCTGGGCGGTAATATCTCGATGGAGACGCTGGCTGATTATTCGCGTACCGGCAGTTTCGATTCGCTGAAAAACATAATCCCCGACGAATGAAACCATAAACTTATAATACACTTCATAAACTAACTTTTTTGATTAAAACGGAAAGGAATGCGGCGGGACGTGAGTTCAGCCGTTTTTCGTTATAGTTA
>DAIREI010000312.1:0-2941 GCA_036795675.1 Bacteroidales bacterium | reverse complement strand
GCCTCCTCTGTTTCGGACCCTAAATCCCCTAAAGGGGACTTGGCCCCCAACCCCCTGAAGAGGGCTTCTTGCTCTACGCCATTTATTAAGTCCCCTTTAGGGGATTTAGGGGCAAGGGCGCACACCTTCGCTATCGCCGCTATATGGTCGGGCGTGGTGCCGCAGCATCCGCCTATGATATCCACCAGCCCTTCATCGATAAACTCCTTTACTTGCAAGGCCATACTTTCGGGCGTTTCGTCGTATTGCCCCAGGCTGTTGGGCAGTCCGGCATTGGGATAGGCGCTTACATAGCAGGGCGCTATCTGCCTAAGTTCTTTTAAGAAGGGTTTCATATCGTTGGCGCCGAAGGAACAATTAAGCCCCACGCTGAACAGTGGCACGTGCGCGATTGATGCCAAGGCCGCAGGCAGCGATTGCCCCGAAAGCAGTCGGCCGCTCTTTCCCGCTATGGTGAATGATACCATAATAGGCAACTCCTTGCCGGCGGCAAGCATAGCCTCTTGTGCAGCCATAAGGGCGGTTTTCACATTCAGGGTATCGAAGGCGGTTTCTATCAGTAAGAGGTCTACGCCTCCCGCTATCAATGCCTCTATTTGCTCGCGGAAAGCGATGCGCAATTCGTCGAAGCTTACGGCGCGATAAGCCGGGTTGGCTACGTCGGGCGATAAGGAAGCCGCCTTGTTGGTCGGGCCGATGGAGCCGGCCACGTAGCGGGGCTTGTGCGGGGTGAGCAGGTTGTATTCGTCCACGGCCTCGCGCGCGATGCGAGCCGCCGCCGTGTTTAGTTCCTTGATATAAGATTCCATGCCGTAGTCGGCCATAGAAATAGCGGTGGAGTTGAACGAGTTGGTCTCGATAATATCCGAGCTGGCTTGCAGGTATTTCCCATGAATGGCTTTGATAATATCGGGGCGCGTAAGGCTCAGCATATCGTTGTTGCCTTTCATTTGTCCCGGGAGATGGGCAAAACGCTTGCCGCGATAATCTTCTTCGGCGAGGTTGTATTGTTGTATCATGGTACCCATGGCGCCGTCGAGAAGCAGGATAGATTGTCGTACGCCGGGCTTGGGCTGCGGGGTTTGGAGTGCTTTATTTAACATACAATCGTTAATTTATTGTTAAAACGACAGACTTGATTTAACATTTCGTCTATTTGTTAAATGATTAAACCAGATTAATCGAAAAAAGAGGGCTTATTGTTAAATAGAAAGCCATTAGTTATTCGTTTATTGCTGATGGTTTATTGCTTTACGCATAATCCATTATTCAATAAATCATCCTTTATTATTGTATTTCAATAGAATATAACTATCTATCGAAATGAATATACGGTATGGGCGACAGGTTATATTCTTGCCGGCAGTAAGAATAGGCTTAACACGGTGTTAACCTATGGTTAACATGATGTTAAAGGCAATGTTTTTGCCGGCAAAGCATAGGCTTATTGCTTAAAGGCCCTATCCATGTCGCGCTTATCGTCTTTTTCTTTCAGCGATTGACGCTTATCGTAGCTCTTCTTTCCCTTGGCAACGGCTATTTTCAGTTTAGCCAGTCCGGCTTCGTTGATATACAACTCGTAGGGGACAATGGTATAGCCGGTGTTTTTCGACAAAGATTCTATCTTGTTCAATTCGCGCCGGGTGAGCAACAGTTTGCGGTCTCTGCGTTGCTGATGGTTGTTGTAGGTGCCGTAGAAGTATTCGGCTATGTACATGTTCTTCACCCACAGTTCGCCGTTTATCATGGTGCAATAGCTGTCTACCAGCCCGGCCTTGCCCTGGCGGATAGACTTGATCTCGGTGCCGGTCAATACAATACCGGCTTCGTATTCTTCTACGAAGATATAATCGAACGAGGCCTTTTTATTCTTGATTGCTATATTTCTTTGCTTACTCATCGATGGCTGATTACATCCCCCATAGCAAAAGCCTTGAAGCATTGTACAAGGTAAATGGAATGAGGATAATAATTATTCCGAGTGCAAAGATATAAATAATTCTTCTATCCTCTTTCCTAAAATACAACGAGCATATCCCCGACAGGGTAATAAATGCCATAAACATGAAGAAAGAGAGGCAATAATAGGAAGGAAAAAGGGCGAGAAAGAAGGAGGTAAAGTAAATCCAAGCCGATGCATAGCCTATGAATTGTAGGGATTTAGACCAAAGTGTCTTTTTGCTTTCATCGGTTCCATCGTAGTCAACGGAGTGCTTACACCATAAATAGAATACAAGATAAGCGGAGAGATAGAACGCGATGATATAAACGGCGAGCTGGATGAGTGTCCACTTCAGCGCAATGGCCGTATCGAAGTCTTTTACTTGTATGCAGGCGCCTATAAATGCAAATAAGGCTATCAACCCAAGCAGGGGGTAAAGATAGCCGTTGTAGAGTTGTTCGTTATTTTTATCCTCCTTCTCCGGCAGTTCTTTCCAAGCTTGTTTGGGGCTGAACATTAGGCGGAAAAGGAGGCTAAAGAGCTTAAAAACCATCTATATTATTTGAGTGGTATCAATCAAAGATATACAGGGGCAGACTTATGGGGGTGCTGTTGTACCTTTTGAATACCGGATTGCCTTCATCGTCTATATCGGTCTGATAGTTTAAGTAGATATCTGCCAATTTATAGTCTGCATTGTTGATAGTAGTATCTCTGGTTGCTATATTGGTATCATTGATGAATGAATTGAAATCGAAAGCCGTTTGTCTAAGTTGATTTGTTTTGGAGGCGTTCTCTTCTTTCAGCGCCCTGGATTGTAAATACAGGTTGTGTATTACCGGATAACGATCGTGGGTAGTGTCTACCGAGTCTGCGTTGTGAATAAGGCGATATTCGTACTCTTGGTCTGATGTGGTATAGTGCTGGCAATATATAAGGGCGTTGCCAAAGTAATTGGGAGTCAAGTATAAAGATATCCCATGCAGTTTTGCAGTATAA
>DAIREI010000311.1:0-2948 GCA_036795675.1 Bacteroidales bacterium | reverse complement strand
CACGCTTTTATATTATCTTTGCGCCAAATTATTTACAAACTAATTCGATATCTAATGAAAACAAAAACAATCTTGGTTTTATTGATGGCATTGCCATTGTTAGCTTGCGGAAGCAAGGAAAAGCACACACTGGAGTTCAACTTGAATAAGGGCGAAGTGTATAGTTATACCATGCAGTCGGATGTGTCTACCACCCAATCGATGATGGGACAGGAGATGACGACAGGTATAAAAATGAATGCAAAGACGCATTACGACGTAACCGACGTGCAAGGCGATGTTTATTCTTTAAATATGTTTTACGATGCCATGAGAATGGAGATGAACACAGACATGGGCGCCATGGGTGGTACGCAAAACATTGTGATAGACTCGGAGACGGCAGCGGAGACGGTAACCCCCGACAATCCGGGAGCAATATTTAAAGCCATGACCAAGGTTCCTTTCTCCATAACAATCACTAAGAAAGGAGAAGTAAAATCGGCAGAAGGTTTTGAAAGCATGACCGAAGAGATGATTGCGGCAATGGGTGAAGATATGGATGCTCAATCGATGGCAGAAGCCCAAGCTAATCTTACAGAGCAATTCAACAGCGACGCAGTCAAGGCTGCTATCGAACAAATGGCTTCCTATTTCCCCGAGAACCCTGTAAGCATAGGCGAGAGTTGGAACAAGACAACCAGCATTAAGTCGGGTCAATTCACATTCAATCTCGACATGAAATATACACTTCAATCCATTGAAGATAATATTGCTGTTCTCAAAATGGATGGCACACTAAACGTTCCCGAAGAAAGTGCTAAGCTGGATATGCAAGGCATGGAAGCGACTTTAACACTAAGCGGTACACAAACAGGAACTATGAACGTAGACATGAATACCGGCTGGACAACCCAAATGGATGCAGTTCAAGACCTGACAGGCAATATCGGTGTGATGGGAATGGCCATCCCGATGACAATGACCTCGAAGACGACGATGAGCGCTGTAAAATAATCAATCGACACATCAATCCGAATAATAGGCCGGCTTTCTGCAAAGGGAGCCGGTTTTCGTTTGTGGCTTTGCCGCTCTTGTTTACTCGTTTACTTTAATTATCTTTGTAGCCTAATTTCAAAAACCACTATGTACAGGAATCATACCTGCGGAGAACTCCGCATTGCAAACTTAAAGAAGGAAGTAACCCTATCGGGTTGGGTACACAAAGCACGCAAATTCGGCGGCATGATATTTATCGACCTTCGCGACCGCTACGGCATTACGCAGTTGGTATTTAATCAGGAAATAAACCCTGAACTTTGCGACCGGGCAGAGAAAATAGGACGCGAATGGGTGATACAGGCCAAAGGCATCGTGGCCGAACGCTCGAACAAAAACCCCCATATTCCCACGGGCGAAATAGAAATTATCGTGAGCGAACTGAATGTACTGAATCCTTCGGAAGTGCCCCCGTTTACCATTGAAGAGGATACCGACGGCGGAGACGACCTGCGTATGAAGTACCGCTACTTAGACCTGCGCCGGAGCAATGTGCGTGCCAATCTGGAGTTGCGCCACCGCATGGCCTTTGCCACCCGTCAATATCTTAACGAACAAGGTTTCCTCGAAGTGGAAACGCCTGTACTTGTTGGTTCTACCCCCGAAGGAGCCAGGGACTTTATCGTGCCTTCGCGAATGAATCCGGGTGAGTTCTACGCTTTGCCTCAGTCGCCCCAGCTATTTAAGCAATTGCTGATGGTATCGGGCTTCGACCGCTACTTCCAGATTGTGAAGTGCTTTCGCGACGAAGACCTGCGTGCCGACCGTCAACCGGAGTTTACTCAAATCGATTGCGAGATGTCGTTCGTAGAGCAGGAAGATGTGCTGAACATGTTCGAAGGCTTGACCAAATACTTATTCAAGACCATTAAGAATATAGAGATAAGCGACTTTGCCCGTTTGTCGTATGCCGAAGTAATGCGTTTGTATGGTTCGGATAAGCCCGACTTACGCTTCGGGATGGAGATTGCCGAGATAAAAGACCTGACCGAAGGCAAGGGATTCGGCGTATTCGACAATGCCGAATACGTAGGAGCCATTTGCGCCCAAGGCTGCGCCCAATACACCCGCAAGCATATCGACGAATTGACTAATTTCGTAAAGCGTCCGCAGATAGGAGCTTCGGGGCTGATTTATGTGCGCTACGAACCCGACGGCACCATTAAGTCTTCGGTAGACAAATTCTATACTCCCGACGATTTGAAGCCGTGGCTCGACCGCATCAATGCCAAACCGGGCGACCTGCTGTTGGTTATTTGCGGAGAAACCGATAAAGCCCGCAAGCAGTTGGGCGAACTTCGCTTGGAGATGGGTAACCGCCTCAACCTTCGCGACAAAGATAAGTATAGCTGCCTGTGGGTAGTCGACTTCCCTCTGTTGGAGTACGATGAAGAACTCGGCCGCTACTTTGCCAAGCATCACCCCTTCACCAGCCCCAAACCCGAAGACATCCCCTTGCTCGAAAGCGATCCCGACGAAGTAAGAGCCAACGCCTACGATATGGTAATCAACGGCGTGGAAGTTGGTGGCGGTTCGTTGCGAATCTTCAATAGCGAGTTGCAACAACAGATGTTCCGGATACTCGGCTTCACTCCCGAGCAAGCACAGGCTCAGTTCGGCTTCCTGATGAATGCCTTCAAGTACGGCGCTCCTCCCCATGCCGGTATCGCCTTTGGCTTAGACCGCTTTGTATCTATCTTCGCCGGCTTGGATTCTATTCGCGACGTCATCGCTTTCCCCAAAAACAACTCGGGGCGCGACGTGATGATGGATGCCCCCTCAACCGTTTCGCAAGAACAGTTGGATGAGCTGCACCTCAGCATAAAGAAGAGTGAAGAACTAAGAACTAAGAACTAAGAGTTTGCACAAAGCGACTTGTAATTTAATTCTTAACTCTTAGTTCTTAGTTT
>DAIREI010000310.1:0-2990 GCA_036795675.1 Bacteroidales bacterium | reverse complement strand
GGGTGAGTGGCTGAAACCACCAGTTTGCTAAACTGACGTACGGGTAACTGTACCGGGGGTTCGAATCCCCCCGCTTCCGCAAGTCAAGTGTGAAGAATTAAGCATAATCCTGTAGTTCATTGAATTGCAGGATTATGCTTTTTAGAGAAAACGGCATTTCACACCCATTTAACATATTCAGCAGAACATTTATGTTATAGAACACATAAGCATTTCCCTTTAATTATTTCAAGCCTTCGGTTTGCCTTGTTTATTCCCCAAATGTCACTACCTTTGCACAAACTATGAGTTATAAACAAAAAATAATTGTAATCATGAGAATTCTTATTGCTACAGAGAAACCATTTGCCGCTGAGGCAGTGAAAGGAATTAAAGATGTGTTTGATGCCGCCGGCATGGAAACCGTGTTATTGGAGAAATATACCGACAAGGCACAATTGCTCGATGCTGTAAAAGAGGTGGATGGAATCATTATCCGTAGCGACATTATCGATGGCGAAGTGATGGGTGCAGCCAAAAACTTAAAGATTGTTGTTCGTGCGGGCGCCGGATTCGACAATGTAGATTTAGCAGCAGCTACTGCCCACAACGTAGTGGTTATGAATACGCCGGGACAGAACTCAAATGCCGTAGCCGAACTAGCCTTGGGCATGATGGTTTATGCAGCCCGCAATTTCTTCGACGGAACATCTGGAACCGAACTGATGGGTAAAAAACTGGGTATCCACGCTTATGGTAACGTAGGCCGTAATGTGGCTCGTATAGCTAAGGGCTTTGGTATGGAGGTATTCGCTTACGACGCTTTCTTTCCCGCCGATGCTATTGCCAAAGAAGGCGTTACCCCGATGAACTCAGCCGAAGAGCTTTACGAAACTTGTCAATATATCTCGTTGCATATTCCGGCTACCGCCGAAACCAAAAACTCGATCAACTACGCACTTTTGAACCGCATGCCTAAGAAAGCCGTATTGATCAATACTGCCCGCAAGGAGGTAATTAACGAGGAGGAGATAGTGAAGCTGATGGAAGATCGTCAGGACTTCAAATACCTGACCGACATCATGCCGAAGAACCACGAAGAGATGATGGAGAAGTTCCCCAAGCGCTATTTCTCTACTCCTAAGAAGACTGGCGCGCAGACTGCCGAGGCCAACAATAACGCCGGTATCGCAGCCGCCAACCAAATAGTAGACTTTCTGGTGAACGGGAACACTAAATTTAAGGTGAACTAAATTAATGTGCTAGTCTGCTTGTCAATGTCATGAAATCTTTATAAACAAGTAAAAACCAATAAAATGCCTAGTCCTAAATATGCATTGCAATTTTATAGGACTAGGCAATTATTTTCATTCGTTTTTATTATCTAAGTATCGCATTAAGGAATTCCCTGCTTGTCATAAACTTTGAGAATTCAACATCTTGCAATGCCTTGGTTGCCAGGTTAGGATTCAGGCGAACCGCTTCTTTCAGGTTGGTAGTGATGGCGTTGAGGTTGTTTGTTCGGGCGCCTACTACGGCCTTCAGGTAAGAAGTGGTAGCATCGGGACTGGCTATGGCATTGAGCGTGGTAGATGCTTTGTTGTAGTCTTTGGCCAATATTTGCGAAAGCGCAGCATTGTTGCTCTTCACATCGCCGAAGGCTTGAACAGCTTGAGTATAATTTCCGTTCATGATGGCCAGGTCGCCCATAGCGCTGCTTAACTGAGCCACACCGGCGGCATTCCCGAAGTATTGTTCGGCCTTGGCTTTGTCGCCGTTGAGCAATGAAGCAAATCCGAGGTTGAGGTTGGCTTCGGGCAGGTTGCCTGCAATCTGATTGGCTCTATTGAAATAGTTCTCGGCCAAATCATAATTACCGTTCTTAAACTCCATGGCGCCGAGGTTGTTGTAAGCGCGTGCATCGTTGGGGAATAGTTCGATAATCTCACGGTAAATCTTGGCCTTGCCGTTAACGTCTTCCGTTAGCGAGGCTGCATAAAGCAACTCTTCCAGATTTAATCCGTGGGGATTCAATCTTGCCAGACTAAGTATCTCTTCGTCGCTTTTGCCTACAATCTCGATATTGGCGGTAAGTCTCGAACGTCTTAGTTGGGGAAGTATTTCATCGGCCAACACAGAAAATACGGAAGAGATATTCTTGATTTCGCGCTCGCGTTGTTCCGAGTCGGTGTACATAGAAAGCACACGAAGAATCAGTTCTTTATCCTGGATGTTAGACTTCTCTACCAATTCCTTAAAGCCTTCCCAGTCTTGAGCCGTATAATGAGCATAAACAGGAGCGTCTACACTCGACTTCTTCATCTCTTTCGACAGGTAGGTCTCTGTATTCTTCTCTCTTCTTTCGGCCAACTTTTGGTTCAGTTCATAACCACCATCGGGAGAAGCATAAGCCGATATTTCGATGTCTACATTCTGGTTGTCGGCATCGTCGGCTTCTTTCACTATTCCTTGCCAATCGACTACGCTACCCTTATTCAACTCGGTAGAACGCAGTTCGGCTTGTTGGATAAGGAACATAATATCGGCATTGTATTGTTCTTTTATAATTCGTTGGAATTTATCGGGAGCAATGGCGGGGTCTTCCGAGCCGGCATCCATCAGGGCGGCTGTAGCCAATACGCCGTCGGCAATTTTTATTTCGGGCAGTACCACATCTTTATTGCCTATCTTGGCCCTGAACACTAAATAGAGTTCGGAACTGAGCATGGCGGGAACATAATCGAAGTTGGAGTGCATAGTAACATTCGATCCGCTTTTTTCATAGATAACTTGTCCGTTCCCGGCAACTTTCTCGCCTTGGAACACATACGAATTTCCCCAAGCTTCGCCGCCTTCATAACGGAGAACCGGGAATACAGTCACTGTGGCTTTCTTGTTGAACCAACCCGCCGGGAAAGTGGCATTGATGGTTACGGGCACTTTTCCTGCCACTAACTCCAAGGGCTGAGGAGTGGCTTTTACGTATTCGGCTCCCAATGGTTGTAATTTGG
>DAIREI010000309.1:0-2991 GCA_036795675.1 Bacteroidales bacterium | reverse complement strand
ATCCGGCTCCGAAGCAAAGGCGTCGATAAAGAATTGGAAGTTGAAATCGCCCTCAATACTATCCTTATTTATATTGATAAGAAAATTGTCGAGTTCTACGCCTTTTATCAACAGTTCGTCTTTCAATATCTTAAATAAATCGAATGAGGCCGACAGCGTTTCTGCATAGAGCAAGGTATCGCCCTTGAAGTCGGAAGCGTAAACCCGGTCCAATTTTAGTTTGTTAAACGGACGAAAGTGCAGTTTACCTATGCTTATTTGGTTGTTGGTCATCTTCATCACTTCCTTCAAGACGATGTCTTTAATTTTTTGTTGCACAGGGGGTAACCACAACAGACCATAGAGCAGCAAGACCAGACCGATGAGGCTGGCGAATACAATAAGTACTACGCGGCGTATCTTTTTAATAAGTGTTTTCTTCATTGCTCAATGGCTGCAAAAATAACGATTTAACCTCATATCCCAAAGGAACTAGCCATTAAAGTTAGAAATAAAGTGCCTGTTTATGCTGCATGGAAAATTATTCCTACTTTTGTCTTCATGAAAGCACAATTGTTCTACTTCCTTTTGCTGAGCCTGTTGTTCTCGGATCTCACTCCGATAGCTGCTCAGAGTGCTTTGCCGGTTAATACTTTTGTAAAAAAAGAGAGTCTTAAACATGCGGGAATCAGTTTTAAAGCGATAGACCTGGACAAGGGCACCGTGCTGGGTGCGCACAACGAGAATATGGCGCTTACCCCGGGGTCGACCATGAAGTTGGTTACTTCGGCGGCTGCGCTGGAGATACTGGGTGCGGAACACACCTACAATACCCGGTTGTTGTACGATGGAAAGATTGAAAACGGCATACTTACAGGAAACCTTTACATAGAGGGTGTGGGCGACCCCAGCTTGGGTTCGGAGTTTGGCGATATAGACCCTCAACTATTCCTCCAAACCTATCTTTCGGCCATTCGCAGCGCACATATTAAAGAGATAAGGGGCGATGTGGTAGCGCTTGACCAACTCTTCGGTTACGAGGGTGTATCGCCCAAGTGGATGCTCGAAGATTTGGGCAATGCCTACGCTCCGGGCATTTACGGATTGAGTATATTCGATAATATGTTCCGCATTGAACTCCAATCGTTCGGCACCGGACAAGCGACTAAGATATTGGGTATTAATCCTGAGATCCCGGGAATAAAACTGACGAACGAGATTGTAGGCAGCGATTCAAGCGCAGACGATTCGTATGCGGCCGGCGTTCCTTTCTCTTACGAAAGGCGATTGTACGGCACCATCCCCAAAAACAGAAGTTCATTTATGGCGAAAAGCGATATTCCCGACCCGGGATTCTACGCCGCCTATTACCTGAAAGAATACTTGGCGCAACATGGGATAAAGGTTGATGGTGAAGCCACTTCGTACCGGCTTAGCCAACAGTTGCCCGACAAGAACCACAAGGTATTGTGCAACTTCACATCGCCTCCCTTATCAAGCCTTGCGCGGGTAATCAATGTACGCAGCAACAATCACCATACCGAGCATCTTTACCGGCTACTGAAAGATGTGAAAGGCATAGATATCCCCCAATATTGGGCAGGAAAAGGGCTGAACACCAACGGCCTGTTCCAGTTCGACGGCAGTGGTATATCGCCCGCCAACGCTATCTCGGCCGGATTTCTGATTGAACTGCTTACTTATATGTATAAAAAGGAAGGGACAAACGGGGCGTTCTTCCAATCGCTGCCCTTAGCGGGCGAGGAAGGAACAGTAAGAACTTTCTTGCGCAATACTTCACTGGCAGGACGGACGCATGTAAAATCGGGGAGCATCACCAATGTGCAATCATACGCCGGCTATGTAATAAAGGAAGGCAAACGGTACGCTTTCGCCCTTATCGTAAACAATTACACGGGCAAGCGAGCGGACTTAAGGAAGGATATGGAGCAGCTATTATTAAATGTTTTTAATTGAGAATGGAAAGTAGAAAACAACAACTCGACCGCTTTTTCGTTCATTATGAGGAGATATTCATGCAATCTCTCAAAGAAAAAGCTCCAGCAGAGGAAGTGATGAGTATGTATGCCGAATATTTTATTGGCTCGAACCCTAAAGGAGTGATGGGAGGAAGAAATGACGAGGAATTTGGCAAATCACTTACACAAGGCTATGATTTTTATAGAGAAATAGGCGTTACAGGAATGTATCTCATATCACAGGAACATGCGCTATTGGATGATTACCACGCATTATCAAAAACGATTTGGAGATGCGAATTTATTCGGAAAAAGGACAATTCAGTACAAAGCATCGAGTTTGAAAATTACTATTTTGTCCGATCCGAGAACGAACAACTTAAGATATTTGGCTACATCACCGGTGATGAAGAGGCGGTATGGAAAGATCTTATCCAATAGCCTCTATAACAAAGCATTGGCATATCATTCTTCCAGCACCACCGTCAACCCTATATCCGATATTCCAAGCAATGCCTCTTCCCGCATCCCTTGACGTATGGTATAGACGTAGCGTCCCGTATCGGGGTATTGGAATGTGCTTTGATAGGGGAAAGAATAGGTGTAGAGGCTTAACCCCGTGCCGTACCATTTGCCGTATATATCGGCCAGCTCTATGTCTACCGTGTCCTTGAGAATATCCCCCGAAGGAGTGAACACATCAATAAAGAGCCATAGATTGCGGAAGGGATATTCGTCGTTATTCCTTATCTCAAACGTAAGGGAATAGCGCGCCGAGGCATCGTTTATATCTACATTAAACAGGGCGGGATTATCTTTTTCCCATACGGCTTTCGGGAAAGAACAGAATCCGCTGTAAACCTCGTCGTGCGTGCAAGACGAGGCCAACAACATAAACCATGCGGCAATAATGAGGGCAAGTTTATTTCTCTTCATTATTATCCTTTCGCCTTATCACTTTTATTTCCCTGTTCTTGGGGAGTGAATTATTGCCTGTGCCGGCAGGTTTCTCGTCCTCGGGCCTTTTCTTCTT
>DAIREI010000308.1:0-2992 GCA_036795675.1 Bacteroidales bacterium | reverse complement strand
ATATAAGTTCTATGTTGCCGCCCGACAGCTTGTTGGTGGCCAACGAAGTTATCCGTCCACGGGCAAACATCCTTACCGAGAACCTGATCAAATGGGGAAACCCCAACACCATAGTCACGAACAACGACCCGGCAGCCTTTGCCGCTTTGCCCGGCTTCTTTGATATAATCCTAGCCGACCTGCCTTGCTCAGGCGAGGGGATGTTCAGGAAAGACCCGGCGGCGATAGATGAGTGGTCGCCCGACAACGTAAGACTTTGTGCCCAACGCCAGCGACGCATCGTAGCCGATGCTTGGCCTGCATTGAAGGAAGGGGGGATATTCATTTATAGCACCTGCACTTACAATCGCGAAGAGAACGAAGAAAATCTCGATTGGATACTAGATGAATACGGAGCCGAAATAGCCGTCGAACCCACGCGGTTTTGGCCACACCGGACAAAAGGTGAGGGGTTCTTCATCGCGGCATTAAGAAAAACAAATCCCGAAAGAAGCATATCATCCAATAAAAAACAAAGTCAAAAGAAAAAGACAGAAGCAAGCAAACTGCTTGTAAGCGATTGGGTAATCAATCCCGACGAATTTATTATTTCGGAAGATAATAATAAGATAAGAGCGATCCCCAAAGTGCATTACCACGATTATCAAAGCTTGAGCCGGGCGCTTCGTCTCGTTAATGCAGGAATAGACTTGGGCGAGATAAAAGGCAAAGACATCATACCGGCTCATGCCTTGGCCATGTCTAACTTACTGAATAAGGAAGCCTTTGCACAATGGGAAGTAGACCAAGCGACGGCATTGCAATACCTGCGCAACGAAGCTTTGCAACGCCTACCCCCTGCCCTGCCCAAAGGTTTCGTCTTGATCACTTATCAGAACCTACCCTTAGGTTTTGTAAAAAACATCGGAAATCGCGCCAACAACCTCTACCCCTCGGCTTGGCGGATAAGGAAAAGTTTTTCTATTTCTCGCTAATTATCGTTACCTTTGCATGTATGTATAAGATAAGCAAACAGTTTTCTTTTTCGGCCTCCCACATCCTCGGCTTGTTGGGCGAAGGCCATCCCTGTGCTCGAATGCATGGGCACAACTATGTGATTACCGTCCACTTAAAATCGGAAAAGCTCGACCAATACGGTTTTGTAAAAGACTATAAGGAACTGAAAACGGTGAAGCAGTTTATCGACCAAACGTTCGACCATCGCCACCTGAACGATATTATCCCCGATGCCCCGACTTCGGAGAACATTGCCCGCTTCATCTACGAACGATTCAAGCCCGAAATCCCCGAACTCTATGCGGTGGAAGTAAGCGAAACTCCTCAAACTTCGTGTATCTATGAACCTTGATGTAAAAGAAATATTCTATTCCTTGCAAGGCGAAGGCGGCCGCCAAGGCGAAGCATCCATCTTCATCCGACTGACGGGTTGCAACCTCAATTGCGCCTTTTGCGATACCGACCATGAAGGAGGAATTTCGATGAATACGGGAGAAATTATCTCGCATATACAACAATTCCCCTCGAAATGGATTATATGGACAGGCGGCGAACCTGCCTTGCAACTGACCGACGAGATATTGCAACTGTTCAATCGCGAAGGTTATCTGCAAGCCATTGAAAGCAACGGAACCAAACCGCTGTCTCCCCTGCTCGACTACCGAGTAGTAAGCCCCAAGGGCGATAATATTGCTTACGCCCAAAAGATTAACCCCGAAGTGGAAGAGATCCGTCTTTCGGTAAAGAGCGGCGACACCCTGCCCGACATCGAGTCATTACCTCGTGCCGAATTTTACTTCTTAAGTCCTATCTTTGAAGAGGATGAAGAAAAGACGCACAACAATATCCGCTATTGCGTAGAACAAGTCAAACAACATCCGCACTGGCGCCTGAGTGTACAAATGCATAAGTTGATAGGGATTGAGTAAGATGGATTCGCCCGAACTGATTATATTGGGTTGCGGATCGGCGCTGCCTACCACCAAGCACAACCTAAGTTCGCAAGTAGTGAGCCTGCGCAACAAACTCTACATGATCGATTGCGGCGAAGGAACGCAGTTGGAGTTCCGCCGCATCAAACTGAACTTCAATCGCTTGGGACATATATTCCTCTCGCACCTGCATGGTGACCATTGCTTCGGAATCCCGGGATTTATCTCCACCTTAGGCTTATTGGGCCGCACAGCCGACCTCCATATTCACGCCCAACCCGACGCCGAGAAACTATTCCGGCCTATACTCGATTACTTTTGCAAAGAACTGCCCTACAAGGTGATATTCCGGCCTTTCAATCCCGGCCAAAACCTATTGATCCACGAGGATAAAAGCATGGAAGTCTATACCATCCCCCTCAAACATCGCGTGCCTACAGCCGGCTTTCTATTTGTGGAAAAGGCCAAGCCCCGCCACATCGTCCGCGAAGCCTGCAACTTCTACGGCGTGCCTGTATACCGGATGAATGCCATCAAGGCCGGAGCCGACTTCATCACCCCCGACGGCGAAGTGATTCCCAACGAACGCCTTACCCGCGCCCCCGAACCGCCAACCAAGTATGCCTATTGCTCCGATACGGCTTACGATGAAAGCATTATCCCCATAATAAAAGGAGCAGACCTACTCTACCACGAAGCCACATTTACGGGGAAAGACATAGCGCGAGCCAAAGAAACCTTCCACTCGTCGGCCGCTCAAGCCGCCCAAATCGCCTGTGCCGCCAAAGTAAAAAAGCTCCTGCTCGGCCACTTCTCCGCCCGCTACCCCAACGAACAAATATTGCTGACCGAAGCGCAAGCCATATTTCCGAATACCGCATTGGCTGATGAGGGGATGAAAGTGGGGATTGGGTGAGAGAATATGGATAAATTTGAACGCTAAACAAAGTATAAACAGTCTGGCAAGGACATAAAGTAAAAGAGTATATGACACAGAATAAAGCATTAGTAATAATAGATATTCAAAATGACATCACAAAGAATTACAAGGAAATAATTGATGG
>DAIREI010000307.1:0-2992 GCA_036795675.1 Bacteroidales bacterium | reverse complement strand
TTATTACCTCCTTCTCCTCGGCGGCGTTGGCATTAGCGGGTTGTTGACCGCGTCGCCGTTGCTTGCGGGTTCTTTCACTTCCTGCACCGAGCGTATTACCTTGTCGCCCACGGTTAAGCCCTCGGTTACGATGGTATTAACGCCATCGGATAAGCCAAGCTTTATCGGTTTATACTCGATAGATGAAGCCGTCTTCATCCATACTCCCGTTTGGCCCGCTTGAGGGGTGGCTTGCGTATAGTGCATCTCCTTTATAAAGCGCTCGTCGGGCATGAAGTTGAGGGCTTCGTTCCTTACTACGGGGCCTTCCTCCACTTGAGTAAGTATGGTAATATTGGCTGTCATACCCGGATAAAGCTTCTCGTCGGGGTTGGGCGCCATAATGATGACCGTGTAAGTCACCACATTGCTGGTAACGATGGGCTGCAAGCGTATCTGGTTCACCGTGCCGTCGAACTCATCGTCGGGGAAGGCGTCGACCGTAAAGACTACGTTTTGCCCCAACTTCACCTGGCCTATGTCGGCCTCGTCTACATCGGCTTCTACCTGCATATTCTTCAGGTCGTTGGCTATGGTGAAGAGTGTGGGCGTGCTGAACGACGCCGCCACAGTCTGACCCTCCTCTACCGCTCTGTCCAACACAATACCGTCGATGGGCGAATATATATCGGCGTACGACAGGTTCACCTTGGCTTGATGCAGGTTGGCCTTGGCATTCTCTACCTGGGTTTTGGCTTGGACGAGCGTATTGTCGGCGTCGTCGTAAGCTGCGCTGGTGGCCGCCTTCTTATTATACAGTTGCTCGGTACGGTTGAAGTTCTGTTGGGCGTTGGTGAGCGAACTTTGTGCGCTAATGAGTGAAGCATTGGCCTGGGTCACCTTCTCGTTGAGGGTAGACTTATCCAATTCGGCTAAGCGTTGCCCTTTCGTTACTTGCGAGTTGTAATCGACAAATATCCGTTCGATAACCCCCGAAACCTGGGTACCCACTTCCACCTTGTCCACGGGCTGCACATAGCCCGTTGCCGTAACCGAGGTCTCTACCCTGCCGCTCTCAACGGTAGCGTAGTTGACCTGCAAATGCTTTTTGCCCTCGAAGAAGAAGATAAAGTACGCGGCCACCAACAGCACAATGACCGCCCCTATAATAATCCATGTTTTCTTTTTCATGCTAATATCTTACATTTTAATTAATTCGCCCATATAAATATCCAGTATCTTGCGACGGAGGATGAAACTGTATTTGCTCTGCACATAATCGTTCATCGCCGAGATGTAGTTGTTTTGCTGTTGCAGCAGCTCTACGGGAGTGATGGTGCCCACGTTAAACATGGCACGGTAGGCCTCGAAGGTTTTCGAGTAGGCCTCTTCCTTTATTATATTCGATTGATAGCGGTTCATGGCCGATACCACATTCTGATGCTCCTGAATGATTAGCTGGCGCAGGTTGAGTTCCGTCTGCGAGCGGTCGTACTCCGCCTGTTGCAGCGCAATGCGCGATTGGGTAGTGCGCAGCTTGGTTTTGCCCTTGTCCCAGATAGGGATACTTACCGAGAGCGAAACGCTTTCGCCAAGGCGGTCGGTAAGCTGTTTGCCGAAGGCGTCGAAGTCATTATGCCCTGTGTTTATCCTGCCGCCCAGGCTTATGGTAGGCAGGTATCCCGCCTTGGCCAGCTTTATGTCCATATTGGCCAGGTCTACATCATACTGGCTTATCTTCAGGTCGGGGAGGGTAATCATGGCGCGCTCTACGGCAAATTCGCGGCTGGGGAGCAGTTGCATCTGCCGTATGCTGGTGGTATCGGGGTAGATGATGCGCAGCTCCGCCTCGGGTTCCATCGACATCAGGCTTTTCAGCGATAGCAGGCTATTGTCGCGGCTTATCCCGGTATCGACAATATCCGAGCGACCCGAAGCATATTGCGATTCCAGCATCAGGTAGTCGCTTTCGAGTATCACGCCCGCTTCGTATTGGGCTTTGCCCTGCTTCAGTTGTTCTTCGCTGGCAAGCAATACCACTTCCTGATACTTAAGCAGCTCCTCATTACCCAATACAGTAAGGAAAGATTCGAGTATTTTGATGGCCAACTCGTTATCGTATTGTTGGGTCTGATACCGCGCCTGCTCCATAGCCAGTTTGTTCGATTCGATGGTATTGCTGATGGTTCCGCCCTGATAAAGGGTAACGCTGGTGCTTACACCCAGGCTTCCGGTAAAGCCCGTGCCCTCTTGTTTGCTGTGACTCCAACCCTCGCTTAGCGAAGCATCAAAGCCTGGCAGGCGCTCGAGTTTAGATTGATTGTAGGTCTCTTCCTTAAGCTCTTCGCCCAGCAGCATGCTCTTTCGGGTATAGCTGTTGCCGAAGGCGTACTCCAGGCAATCTTCCAGCGAGAAGCGTATCGTATCCTCCTGGGCGTGGCAGAGGAGCGGAAACAAGGAAAGGATGAATAGATAGGCCCCGACTATTCGTTTCATATAGCAGCGATAATATAATGTTTAAGTATGTATGATTAAAACTTGATTTACCGACAAATTGTTTTGCCCGAGGTTTAATTCTTATTTTAAGCTTTACGGATAATTCACTTTATCGCCCCGTATTTAACGTTTGATAATGGGGAAAGGGGTGCTAAAACTCCAATATACATATATTTTGATTGGTTGATAATGGCATAGACTTTAACAGACGCGTTAGCGTCACAACCTTAGTAGCCGTGGATGTAAATCCACGGTGTGATGGATCCTCTCTTTGTCGGCCTACCGTGGACTTACGTCCACGGCTACTAAGATATTGATGCTCCGCATCATCTTATAAGCATCCCCTATTAATAATAGAACAACAACTACACATCTTTAACACCACAACGTTAAAACTCCGTTAAAATAAGGGTATGGTTTTAACATTAATCCTTAATTGTTAAATCGTTAATCATTATTAACCGAATAAATATCCGATAAGGGCTTTTATATTAACATTTACTCTATCGGCACAAAT
>DAIREI010000306.1:0-2995 GCA_036795675.1 Bacteroidales bacterium | reverse complement strand
AACAATAACGGACCATTAAGGGTAGAGAGTTAAAAAATGACCGATAAAACAAATAATAACAAGCTGGGGGGAGGTGAAGATATAGAACTACGCAGCGAAGAGATGCATGACATCCTTACCCGTCCCCCTAATATACTAATACGTGCGGGTATATCGGTGATATGCATTGCCGTGCTGTTGCTGCTTGTGGGCAGCTATTTCTTCAAATACCCCGATGTGGTACAAGGGTATGTAGTCATCACCACAGAGAATCCGCCCACCTGGATAGTAGCCAAGACTTCGGGTAAGATTATGGAGTGGAACTGCACGGACAAAAGCGAGGTTCAACCGGGGCAACGATTAGCCGTAATTGAAAATCCGGCAGTAACCAACGATGTCTATCGGTTGAAAGAACAGCTTTCACATTGTACCATTTCGGATACCACAACTGTCATCGCTCCTGAAATACTAACCGGGAACTATGAGTTAGGCACGCTGCAAAACAGCTACTCGGCATTAGTGCGGGCAGCCATCAACTACAACAACTTTATTTCCTATAATGCTACCTACAAAGAAAAACAGGCTATACTTACCCAGATAGCGGGACATAACCGGTACTCCAATGCGCTGGAGAAACAGTTGGAACTGAAACGGGAGGAGCTAAAGATAGCAGAGCGGGCTTACGAACGGGAGAAGCAGTTGTTTGAGAGGGGAGTAATATCGCGCTCTGAAATGGACATTGCCGAGAACTCATTCCTTGCCATGCGCCAATCAATACAGCAGATACAGACCACCCAAATATCCACCCAGATAGAAGCCGGGCAGTTGAGGGAATCGCTATCCAAACTCGATACCCAATACGTAAGGGAAGAAAACAGCACACTCACCGAGTTGAAGAGCGCTTACAGCGAGTTGGTCTCATCGATAGAAAATTGGGAACAGGCCTATGTGCTTACCGCCCCCAAAGAGGGGACGGTAACATTCGATGCCTATTGGGCACAAGACCAATTTATTAATGCGGGCAATAAAGTGTTGGCTGTTGTCTCAAGCGATCCGGGGCAAATAATAGGCCGGATACAAAGCCCCGCTTCCATGTCGGGTAAGATAAAGGAAGGACATCGCGCCAATATCAAAATACACGGTTTTCCCCACATGGAATACGGTACGCTTGGCGGAACGGTAAAGAATATCTCTTTAGTTCCTAATGAAAATTTCTATTATATCGACGTTGAGCTACCCGACGGATTGAAGACCAATACCGGCAGAACCTTGAACTTCACCGGAGAGCTTACAGGCGACGCCGAAATCATTACCGACGAGCGTAGCCTGCTCGTTCGCATATTATCGCCGGTACAATACCTGCTGAAAGAACACCTATAATAATATTAGCAATCAACTGTTCTAGCCATGCAGTTATTCGGCTCTGTATAAGGCAACAAACAGGCGTCTCCAGTACAATTTTCTTCTGATACAGGACATGCTTGGATACTAATACAGGCATCAATACAGCCTGAAATAATACAAGTTTTAATACAAGTTACATCATTTGTAAACGGTTTGAAGGTCCCCCCCCTCATCTTTCCCATGTGATTTGACGACAATTCCGAAATTACCTCTTTGTTTAAGTTCAATTTGATTTTTTTCTTCATGACTTTAATAAATTTAGAAGTTTATAAATAATAATATCATCTGCAAAGATATAATAGTTTCGTTTTGTTGTTAATTAAACAGTTATGTTATTAAACATGCTTTGATTTATAGCAAAATAGAGGTTTATTATTGCTAATATCATGCTCTTATTTCCCTATTTTCATCTTTTTATTCTCAAATACGCCAAAGAATTACTACTTTTGTCTTTCTATTGTAAATTAATAATGAGTACCATTAATTACGACTTAACCAAGATAAAGGGGATCATTTTTGATGTAGATGGCGTATTGTCGCCCGAAGCAATCACACTTCATCCCTCGGGACAACCCATGCGTGTAGTGAATACCAAAGACGGATACGCTATGCAGTTGGCTGCCAAGCAGGGTCTTACCATGGCCATAATCACCGGTGGCGATGCCGAAGCCGTACGCATTCGCTTCGGCTTGCTTGGAGTAAAATTCATCTACCTGAAGGCCAAACATAAGATTGAGCAATTCAACGATTTTGTAAAAAAGACGGGCTTGCGCCATGAAGAGTTATGCTATGTAGGCGATGATATCCCCGATATGCCCGTGATGAAGATAGTAGGTTTGCCAGCCTGTCCTAAAGATGCTGTGCCCGAAATAAAAGCAATATGCAAGTATATTTCTCACAAGAAAGGTGGCGAGGGTGTTGCCCGCGATATTATCGAACAAATATTAAAGACACAAGGCAAATGGATGCTGGATGATGCATTCGGATGGTAATTATGTTAGACAATTTAGCCAAATATAAGATAATATTAGGTTCAAACTCTCCCCGAAGGGTGGAACTGCTACGCGGGTTGGACATTAACTTCGAGGCAAAGCCCATGCCTGATATCGACGAAACTTATCCTTCCAAACTGTGGAGGGAAGAAATACCGGTATACCTGTCGAAACTGAAGGCCGATGCATACAAAGGGCAGATGGACGATAACACCTTGCTTATCACCGCCGACACGATAGTATGGCTGAACAGCGAAGTGTATGGCAAACCGAAAGATGAGGCAGACGCTAAAAGAATACTCCGGACGCTTTCGGGCCAAACCCACGAGGTGATAACGGGCGTATGCTTGACTACCAAAGCAAGACAAAAGACATTCTTTGCCGTATCGAAGGTGAAGTTTGCCCAATTGGAGAAAGAAGAAATAGATTATTATATAGAAAACTATAAGCCTTACGACAAGGCCGGCGCCTACGGAGTACAGGAGTGGATAGGCTACATAGGTGTGGAAAGCCTTACGGGGTCGTTCTACAACGTAATGGGACTTCCCGTAAGGATGCTTTATAAATATTTGAAAGAATGGAAATGAAAGATAATATACAAATGGTGGCCAAGACGCTTT
>DAIREI010000305.1:0-3006 GCA_036795675.1 Bacteroidales bacterium | reverse complement strand
CGCTTATTTTAGGCATTATCCAAGGATTGACCGAATACCTCCCTGTTAGCAGCAGTGGACATTTGGTTATATTCTCCGATCTTTTAGGCATCGGTGGAGAAGAGAATCTTACGTTCAGTATTGCTGTACATGCCGCTACCGTACTCAGTACGATCGTGGTGCTTTGGCAGGAAATAGTAAAACTGATAGAAGGCGTATTTAAGTTTAAGTGGAACGAAGAGATGCAGTACTTCTGCAAACTATTAATATCTGCCATACCGGTAGGCATAGTGGGGGTGTTCTTCAAAGATTATGTAGAGAAAGCTTTCGGCAGCGGACTGCTGATAGTGGGCTGTATGCTACTGGTAACGGCTGCCTTGCTGTTCTTTTCGTATTATGCCCGTCCACGGTCGAAAGGTAAGATTACATTTAAGGATGCCATCATTATCGGACTTACACAGGCTTGTGCCGTATTGCCGGGGCTATCACGCTCGGGCACAACCATATCTACGGGTTTATTGCTAGGTATTCGTAAAGAGCGCATCGCTCAGTTTTCGTTCCTTATGGTTATCATCCCTATTTTGGGTGAAACCTTGCTCGACCTGGTAAAGGGTGGATTCTCGCCGGCAGCGTCGGGAATACCTACCCCATCGTTGCTGATAGGATTTGTAGCCGCCTTTATTTCGGGAACTGTCGCCTGTAAATGGATGCTCAATATAGTAAAGAAAGGCAAGCTGGTTTACTTTGCCTACTATTGCGTTGTAGTGGGTATTATTGTTATCATTACATCGGTACTGAAATAAGATGGATTTCATAACAGGAGAAGTTCTCTATTTCGATAAACCTTTGCATTGGACTTCTTTCGATCTGGTGAACCGGGTAAGGTACCGGATATGCCGTTCACTGAATATAAAGAAGTTGAAAGTAGGCCATGCCGGCACATTAGACCCTTTGGCTACCGGAGTAATGATTATTTGTACGGGAAGGGCAACCAAGCAGATTGATATGTTTCAATATCAGACTAAAGAATATATAGCCACCTTGCGTTTGGGAGCCACCACGCCTTCGTTCGATCTGGAGACGGCCGTAGACCGCGAATACGAAACCGGGCATATCACCAGCGAATTAGTAGAAAGCATACTGCCGCATTTTGTGGGAAGTATAGAGCAAGTGCCTCCGGCATTCTCGGCCTGTAAAATTCAGGGAAACAAGGCCTACGAGTTTGCCCGCAAAGGGATAGAAGTGGAGTTGAAACCCAAGCTGCTGGTGATAGACGAGATAGAGTTGCTTTCGTATGCACAGGATGAAATAGTTCTTCGCATCGTATGCAGCAAAGGCACTTATATTAGGGCATTGGCTCGCGACATAGGCGTAGCGCTTGAAACGGGAGCACATTTAACAGCATTGCAAAGAACAAGAATAGGCGATATTACGTTAGATAAATGTATGACCGTTGATGAGATAGATACAATATTAAACCAATAGATATATGAAATTATCCCAATTCAAATTTGAACTGCCGCAGGAATTGATTGCCATGCACCCGGCAGAAAACCGAGATGAGTCGCGCTTATTGGTACTTCATCGAGACACGGGTAAGATAGAACATAAAATATTCAAAGATCTTATCGACTATTTTAACAACGACGATGTTTTTATCTTTAACGATACCATGGTGTTTCCGGCTCGTTTGTATGGGAATAAAGAGAAGACAGGTGCCAAGATAGAGGTTTTTCTGCTTCGCGAACTGAATCCCGACATGCGTTTGTGGGATGTGCTGGTAGACCCGGCACGTAAGATACGCATAGGTAACAAGTTGTATTTCGGCGACGACGATTCGATGGTGGCTGAGGTGATCGACAACACCACCTCGCGCGGACGTACGCTGCGCTTCCTCTACGACGGTTCGCACGAAGAGTTTCGCAAATCGTTGTACGCCTTAGGACAAATGCCTTTGCCCAACTACATCGACCGTGAAGTAGTGCCCGAAGACTTCGAGCGTTATCAAACCATATTTGCCAAACACGAAGGCGCCGTAATTGCGCCAGCGGCCGGTATGCACTTCAGCAAGAACCTGATGAAGCGTTTGGAAATAAAGGGCTGTAAGTTTGCCTTCATTACCATTCATTCCGGATTAGGTAACTTTAGGGATATCGATGTGGAAGACCTTACCAAGCATAAGATGGATTCGGAACAAGTATCGATTGGCGAAAAAGCCGTGAAGATTGTGAATAAGGCCAAAGAAACCGAGCATCAGGTTTGCGCCGTGGGTACTTCGGTACTCCGCGCCACCGAAAGCACGGTTACCTCGCAAGGCTTACTGAAAGAATACGAAGGCTGGACAAATAAGTTTATCTTCCCGCCCTACGACTTTTCAGTAGCGACAAGTTTAGTCACTAACTTCCACATGCCCTACTCTACCATGCTGATGCAGGTGGCTGCCTTTGGCGGTTACGACCTGATAATGAATGTGTACCAGCAAGCGATAAAAGAGGGTTATCGCTTTGGCGATTACGGAGACTCTATGCTGATAATATGACCAGAGCATACCTGGCTTTAGGTACTAATTTAGGAGATAAACCTCTTAACTTAGAACGAGCCATAGCATTAATAGCCGAAAGAGTAGGAGCTGTTTCGGCTATTTCTTCCTTATACGAGTCCGAACCTTGGGGCTTCGATTCGGATAACTCTTTCCTCAATATGGCCATAGCCGTAGATACCGCGTTGGAACCGGAAAAACTGCTGTCTGCTACCCAACAAATAGAAAAAGAGATGGGAAGAACCCGTAAAAGCGGCTCTTCCCATGCTTATCAAGACCGTATAATTGATATTGACATTATTCTTTATGGCGATATTACTTATAAGTCGGATAATCTTGAAATACCACATCCGCTTTATAAGCAACGCCCTTTTGTAATGATTCCTTTACAGGAAATACTTTCTCTCGATTAATATTCTTCCCCTATACAACAAAAAAAGGACCCGACATTACTATCGGATCCTCTTATTGTAAAAATTGGCGGCTAC
>DAIREI010000304.1:0-3009 GCA_036795675.1 Bacteroidales bacterium | reverse complement strand
AGGGGACTTTGCGCGAAGCAACTCTTTTAATGCGCTTCGCGCTACTCCCCTCTCTTGTGGAGAGGGGTCAGGGGGAGAGGTGAGCATCTAACTATACAACCATGAACATCGAAGAACTTCACGAATATTGCATGTCGCTGAAAGGCGTGGTAGAAACTTTCCCTTTCGACGATGTGTCGATGGTGCTGAAAGTTGAGAACAAGATGTTTGCCCTTATTCCCTTGGACGAAACCGAGTTGCAAATCGCCGTAAAGTGCGACCCCGACAAGGCCATCGAGCTTCGCGAGCGTTATCCCGATTGCGTAGAAGGCGCTTTCCACTTCAATAAGAAGTATTGGAACAGCCTCTACCTGAACCGCGAAATGAAAGACGAGGAAGTGAAAGAATGGATTCGCCACTCCATCGACGAAGTGATGAAGAAACTCCCCAAACGTATAAGAGATGCCTATTATCAAGATTGACTCCACCCCTTCTACTAATATCTACCTAAAAGACTTGCTGAATAACAGTCCTTTATCGGAAGGCACGGTAGTCGTTGCCGACGCCCAAACGGCCGGTCGTGGACAGACAGGTACACATTGGGAGTCGGAGCCGTGCAAGAACCTCACCTTTAGTCTTTTACTCCGGCCTGCTTTTCTTCCGGTTGCCGATTACTTCCTTCTATCTAAAGTCGTTGCATTGGGAATAAGCGATTGTTTGGAGAAATACCTGTCCGGGATTACCATCAAATGGCCTAACGACATTTATTGGCAGGATAAAAAATTGGTGGGGATACTAATCGAAAACGAAATAACAGGCTCAACGATAGGACAATCTGTTATCGGCATTGGCATTAACGTCAATCAAGAAATATTCCGGAGCGATGCTCCCAACCCCGTTTCCATGAAGCATATTTTGGGAGAAGAAATTGACTTGGATATATTGCTTGCTGAGATGGTCGACTCTATCCTCGCACGCTACGAGGCTTTGAAAGAAGGCAACCACAAGAAAATAGAGCAGGATTACTTTTCCCGGTTGTATCGCCGGCAAGGCTATCACTGGTTTGAAGATAAAAACGGACGATTTGAAGCCGGGATAGAAACGGTCGACAATGCCGGTTACATCCACCTGCTGACCGATACAGGCGAGAGAAAAAAATATGCTTTTAAAGAAGTGAAATACTTATAAATTATGGTGTACAAAGATTATATCATGTTGCAAATCGAGCAATTTGCACGTGCGCTCGGCAAGGCGTTTTTCAGTTTAATCGGGCTGAAGAAACAAGGACGGGTAAGCGAAAGCATCGAATTTACTTCCCGTTCTCTGATTAGCGAATTGGATATCGATCTCGATCACTTAGTCACATTAAGCAAGGATGAATTAATCGGCACGTTGACGTCAACAGCGGGGTTCGACCATGCAAATATGGACCGGCTCGCCAAAATCCTTATGCAAACCGGCGACAGCTATTACACCCTGAACGACACAGACCGAGGAAAGCGTTTTTCCCAGGCAAGTTTGTTTATCTATGAATACCTGGAAGAGCAAGACAAAACCTATTCTATCGACCGGCGAGAGAAGATAGAAAAACTGAAGAAATTAGTTGCTCATCAAGAAGAATAATTGTAACTTTGAATCAAATTTTAACTCTTCACTATTTAAAGGGTCTATACCCTTAAAGTCTCCTTCCCTAAAGATTACGATTCGGCTTTGGCAAATTTTGAAAAAGCAGCCGAATTTGCGCCCCTTTGCAGAATGTCTGCGCGCTATCTTTATACGGCCTATCTCAGTCAGGCGAAGACTCACACGTTGATGGATCGCTACAACCTGGCAATAGAGTGTGTGAAGAAAGGTTTGATGTATTCCCTGAACACCAACGACTTTCCTCCTTCGGTAATTATCTCAAAGTTATCGCCTGCCGACTCGTTGAGCGTGCCGTCCCACCACGAGATGAGGCATCGGTCTACTATCGGGTAAAGCAATCCCTTGGTGGTGATTTTGGTATTTGCGGTAAGACTAAACAACGAAACTTGTTGCCCTTTATAGCTCTCATATACAGTAGATAAGTATTGCGGAGTAAAAACGCCGTAGTCGGTAAGTAGTTGTACGCGAATGACCTGCCCGTAGTCGGCCAATAGCGACAGGTTGCCCAGGCTATGGTCTTCGCGGTTACCCGTTGCTCCAAGAATAGTTACTTCATCCCAACCGTTCTTTATGCAGAAGCATATTGCTTTGGTCAGGTCGTTGTTGTCCTGATTGGAATCGTAAAAGATGATGGATGCGTACTTCTTCTTCAAATCATCGGACAGGGTGTCCATATCGCCTACTATATAGGTAGGTTCAAGGCCGTATTGCAGTAAAGATTTGGTCGCCCCATCGCAACAGATAATCTGCTTGGCTTTATTGAGGAAAGACAACGGAATGGCGTGGGTAGGAAACGCACCGTCGGCCAATACTATGGTTTCAAGATTTTGCAACAGAGGCTTCATGCGGTTGCCGTTTGATGGATTTATTCCACTCTATCAATCCTATGATTGACATTATCGCGTAAAATACATAGAGTATGGCTGTAGGATAGAGGTGTTGATACAGGTAAAGCCCGATAGCAAAGAAGTTGCTGAATATCCACAGATACCAACACTCCACTATCTTCTGAGCCACCATCCAGGTAGCGATAATTCCCAAAGTTGCGACCAAAGCATCGGCAAAAGGCACAGGCGAATCGGTGTATTGTATCAGGATAAATGAAGACAAAGCAAAAACAGCAATACCTATAAATAACAATACCAAAGCTAATTTGGGGGCGATGTGATGCAATATAAGCGGTTTTTGTTTTCGGGGCTTCATCAGCTTCCAACAATATAGCCCATAAACCGACATGACTACAAAGTAAGCATTGAGGCCCATCTCGGCGTAAAGCTTGGCATCGAAGAAGATATATACGTAGAAGATAGAACTTATAATGCCTATTATCCACATCGTCCAGTTCTGCTTCACTTCGAGGAAAAGATAGGTAAAGGCCAATATAGC
>DAIREI010000303.1:0-3018 GCA_036795675.1 Bacteroidales bacterium | reverse complement strand
GCCCTCTCCCAAGGAGAGGGGGCTGTTAAAAGTCCCCTCCTTGGGAGGGGATTTAGGGGAGGTGTTAATTCTTAGTTCTCAATTCTCATGCATTCTACGGCAACTTCATCACTTGCTTTGCTTCGTACTACCGCTAGCTTTATCCGCCACTTCCTGATAGACTAGTTGTTGGGAAGCACCGATACCTTACCTATATATGCAAGAAACCCAAAGCCTGAAATGCATCGTCCCCCCCCGATAACTGATAATTGTTCACTGATAACTGATAATTGTTTACTACCTTTGCGCCGGTTAATCAATTAAAGTCAATCAAGATGTTCGATTTTCTGGATGTTTATCCCTGGCTATTGCCCATTATTATTTTCTTCGGGCGTATCTGCGACGTAACCTTGGGTACGTTGCGCATCATTTTCGTATCGAAGGGCGAGCGGTACAAAGCGCCTATCGTGGGTTTCTTCGAGGTGTTTATCTGGATTGTAATTATCTCGCAGATTATTTCGCGCGCCAACGACTTGGCTTCCTATCTCTCTTATGCAGCCGGCTATGCGGCAGGTAATTATATCGGGATATTGGTCGAGAACAAGATTGCTTTCGGCTACCAGCTGTTCCGTATCTATACCAAAAAAGATGGGCACGACCTGGTAAAACTGTTGAACAAAGAGGGCTTCGGCTCTACCTTTATCCGGGGCGAGGGCGTAGTGTCGGAAGTAGACATCATCGAAACGGCTGTAAGTCGCAAAGGTAGCGAGCGGGTGATACAAATTATAAACCAATTCGACCCTCATGCGTTCTACTTGATAGAAGACATCCGTTCAAAACAAAAAGGAATATTCGCCTTCACTTCGGCGGCCGGTGCGCCAAGGTTGGGCAAATAAGAAACAATCATTTCATGGAAAGTATAAAGAAAATTTATAAGATAGGCCACGGCCCGTCAAGCAGCCACACGATGGGGCCGAAGAAGGCCGCCGAAATGTTTTACAAGAAGTATCCTTATGCCGATAATTATAAGGTAACCCTTTACGGAAGCTTGGCGGCTACGGGCAAAGGACACCTTACCGACAAGGCCATAATGGATGTGTTTCGCTCCGTGCCTTTAGAGATTGAGTGGAAGCCCGACGAGGTTCATGATTTCCATCCCAACGGCATGCTGTTCGAGGCTTTCGTGAAGGGCGATAAAGCCGGCGACTGGCTGATATACAGCATTGGCGGGGGCGACCTGGCCAACGAATCGACCGGCAAAACGGCCCTCGACCCCAAAGTGAACTTCTACGAGATGCACACCATGACCGAAATACTGGAGTGGACGTACCAAACGGGCAAATCGCTGTGGGAGTATGTAGAAGAATGCGAAGGCCCCGAGATATGGGACTACCTGGCCGAAGTATGGCAAACCATGATCAACGCCATAGAGCGGGGCATTGAAGCCGAGAGCGTACTGCCCGGCGGATTGGGCTTGCGGCGTAAGGCCTCAGCCTACCACACCAAAGCCAAAGGCAATACCGACTCTTTGCGCAGCCGGGCGCTGATTTACTCTTATGCCTTAGCCACATCCGAAGAGAATGCTTGCGGCGGGCTGATAGTAACCGCCCCCACCTGCGGTTCATCGGGCGTATTGCCCGGTGTGTTGTATCACCTTTGGAAGAAACACGAATTCAGCGAAAGAAAAATTATCCGCTCATTGGCTACCGCCGGGCTGATAGGCAATATAGTGAAGCAAAACGCCTCCATATCGGGGGCTGAGGTAGGCTGCCAAGGCGAGGTGGGCGTGGCCTGCTCTATGGCTGCCGGCGCTGCCACCCAACTCTTTGGCGGATCGATGTCGCAGATAGAGTACGCGGCCGAAATGGGCCTGGAGCATCACCTCGGCCTCACTTGCGATCCTGTGTGCGGCTTGGTGCAAGTGCCCTGTATAGAGCGTAATGCCTTTGCCGCCGTTCGCGCGCTCGACGCCTGCTCGTTCGCTACTTTGTCCGACGGGCGCCACTTGGTGAGCTTCGATAAGGTAGTGAAAACCATGAAACAAACCGGGCACGACTTGCCCAGCCTTTACAAAGAAACCTCCGAAGGAGGCTTGGCCAAGTACATGTAATCCACACAAACCATACAAGGCTTACAATAGCCGGAATCCACCAATCGAGCAGGACTACTTTTTGGCTGAAACAAACGGCACCAACCGGGCCGATAAATCGGGCCGGGACATCTCTTTATCGAAGGGATACATCGGCCTAATGATTCGCTTATAGGGCAGACTCACCAAGTCTTGGTTTACGCCGCCTTTGGTGTGCGCCATCATCCAATCGGACTGAATATCATACAATTCGGGAACGAGATAGCCTATTTTCACCATCACGATATCGGCTTCGCTGGGGTTAAGTCCATGGTTGGTAAAGTCGCGAATATAATGAAAACCCTTGCGCTTCTCCGTAACGATAACGTACATACTGCCCACTTTCACCACGGCTTCGCGGTTGCCGGGATTATCGAGCAACGAGGTAACCGTACCCGAAAGCTTAACGGGAGGCGCATAGCGGTTGTCGACCATGGCTCCGGCGGTTCCCTCAATCGGGTTTCCTACCCCGGCTCGGAAAGCTTTCTCTACAAAGTCAGGCCCCGGGATGGAAGCATAGATAAGGGTCTTACCATCGGGGCGCTTAAACTCATCCCACTTGAGCAGCTCGGTGAGCGTCCAGGTAACATCGCCTGCACCTCCGGCTGTGGGGTTATCGCCCATATCACTAATAAAGAAGGGTTTCTTGTCGCTGGCAATGGCTTTCTGCAAACACTCGTCGAGTGATGCCGTGGGAGCTACAAACTCAAACTTACGGCGTACATCCCAGAAGTGCTGTGCGAGGTATTCCGCCGTGCGGATTACCGTTTCTTTCTCATCGCCCGTAGCGATAACCACGGCATGGTTGCGCGGCTCGTCGGCCCAAGCATAGCCAATCCATATACCGGCATCGATAAGGCCTTCCTGAGCGGTGGCAGGTTCTATGGCGGCATAGAGCGATTTGGCGGGTT
>DAIREI010000302.1:0-3035 GCA_036795675.1 Bacteroidales bacterium | reverse complement strand
AAAAAAAGTGTAAGATTTAATGACAAGAAGGAGTGAGAGCTATGCGAAGCGCTCACCTGTTCCTCGGATAGCGCTTTTTGTCTTTTCCGCCGCCTTTCTTCTTGTCTTTGGGTTTGCCTTCTTTGTAAAAGCTTTGTTCTATCTTCCTTTGCCGGTCGTCTGATGGGGAGCGGTCGGCTTCGGCTACGGCTACCCGCCGTCCGTAGGCTTTTATCCCGTCGAGGTTTTGGATTACCTTCACCATGTCTTTCTCTCTTACTTCGAAGAAAGAGAAGTTCTTCATCAGGTCTATCCGGCCGATGTCTATCTTCTTTCCCGATATATTGTCGTTCAAGAGGCCAATTACGCCGTGAACGTTGAGGCCGTCGCTCTTCCCTACGTTCATAAACAGGCGGGCAAAGCCGTGCTCGGGTGTTCGGGCAGAGCCATCTCCATCTCCTTTTTCCCGTCTCCGTTCGCCTTTCTTCTTTCTTTCTTCGGGCGATTCAATATCCTCGGCGTCTTGATAATAATCGATAAGGCGGTTGAATTCGAGCGAGATGAGCCGCTTGATGATGTCTTCTTTGTCCAACCAATCGAGCTTGCGGAATATGGAGGGAAGCGTATCTTTTATCTCTTCTTCGTTTACGCTCACCTTCTCCAATTTATCGATAAAACCGAAAAGTTGCCTTTCGCGTATTTCCTTGCCAGAAGGTATCCGGGCCGGCTCGAAGGTCTTATTTATTTTCTTCTCAATCTCTTTTATCTTGTTCTTCTCGCGAAGATGAACAATAGCTATCGAGGTTCCGGTCTTGCCTGCCCTACCCGTGCGACCGCTACGGTGGGTGTACGATTCAATATCGTCGGGCAAGCCGTAGTTGATAACATGCGTAAGGTCGTCTACATCCAACCCCCGGGCTGCCACATCGGTAGCGATGAGCAAGCGGATATTGCGGATGCGAAACTTTTGCATCACATAGTCGCGTTGCGCCTGCGAGAGGTCGCCATGCAAGGCATCGGCATTGTATCCGTCCTTGATCAACAGGTCGGCAATTTCTTGTGTTTCCTTCTTTGTGCGACAGAAAACGATGCCGTAGATGTTGGGGTTATAATCGGCAATGCGCTTCAACACCAAGTATTTGTCCTTAGCATTGACCATATAATAGAGGTGGCGCACATTGGCCGCTCCTTCGTTTTTGCGCCCGATTATGATTTCTTTGGGTTGGCGCATGTACTTACGCGTAATCTTGGCTATTCCGGCAGGCATGGTGGCCGAGAAGAGCAACATATTGCGCTTGGCGGGAACGTATTGCAGTATCTCGTCGATACTTTCGGAGAAGCCCATATTCAGCATCTCGTCGGCCTCATCGAGGACCACATTCCTTACTTTCTCCAGGTTTACTACGCCCCGGTTTATCAGGTCGATCAACCGGCCGGGAGTCGCCACAATTATGTGTACTCCCCTGCGCAGGGCTTTTATCTGGCTTTCTATACTGGAGCCTCCGTATACGGGAAGCACTTTCAGGTGATCGATATACTTGGAATACTCTTTCAGGTCGTCGGTGATCTGAAGGCACAATTCGCGGGTGGGGCAAAGTATGATGGCTTGAGGGGATACTACATCCAACTGTATTTGTTGCAGGATAGGCAGGCCGAATGCGGCGGTCTTTCCTGTTCCGGTTTGGGCTAATGCAATAACTTCGTTGTCGGCGCCGAGTAAATAAGGAATCACTTCTTCTTGTACCGGCATAGGGCTTTCATAGCCCATTTCTGAGATAGCTCTTAGTATTTCGGGAGCTACGCCTAATTCTTCAAATGTTTTCAAAATGGAGGTTTGTCTTTATAAAATGAGCCGCAAAGGTACAACTATTCTTTGGATTATCAGGGATAAAGCAGTATTTCTTTCAGTTTGTTCCTTTTGTCGGGGGTAAGTTTCAGTTCGGTTTCCAAGTAATTATCTACCGATCCGTAGTTGGCTTTAATCTGGTCGAAAGTATAGGCAATGGTTTCGCGATGAGCGCTGAAAAGAGCCGTGATCGACTCTTGCACGTCCGGCCGGAATTCCGATGCATTCTCGGCCAGCACATGATAGTCTATCAAATCGTTAGAGAGGAGATAATCGTCGATAATTGCGTTTTCGTTCACGCCCAAAGCAGCCAGGATGATGGCCGATACCATGGCCGAGCGATCTTTGCCCAACGAGCAATATATTACGAGCGGATAGTTGCTTTCGTCGAGCAGGATATTGAACATATCTATCAGATAATCGGTATTGTGATCGGAGAAGAAATAAAATACCTCTTGCAAGTACTTGATAATATCGGCACGCTGCATCTTGCCGGCCAGTATCTGGTCGAAGAAGACATTATAGCGGTTTCCCCTGAAAGGCAAGTTGTATATCCGCTCGATGGGGTAATCGTCGGCATTAACGGGCGATATTAGTTCGGCACGCAAATCAACGGCGGTATTTATCCCGAGTTGTTCTATGGTATTCCAGTCTTGCCGGTTCGCTCTTACCACCGAGCTTGAACGATATATCTTGCCCCAGCGCAGTTGCTTGTTATCCTTATTATTATAGCCGCCCAAATCGCGAAAGTTAAACACTTGCTCCATGGGGATTACCCGCTGGCTGGCATATGAAATGTATTTATCTTCAAATACCAGCTTATAATAAGTCCGTATCGATTCTTGTATGCCGGGAATAGTAGTATAGCCCTGCTCGGCATTTTCGACGATGGCGGCCGGAGTAGCGCCCGATAAGTCGGAAGAGGAAGAAGCGTAAATATGTACTTTGCCTTTTACCGGAGGAAAGGTTTCCCACTTGATTACATAGCTTCCGTTATTAGTCAACTCCGCGGCAGATCGTATTTCCGGCCTGTCAGTTGAGCAAGAAAACAAAGCAACAAGTGATAATAGTGATAAAAGACACTTTTTCGTCATAGATATAAGACACTCTTACTAATCAGTTAGTCCCGGCAAAAATAGAGATTAATCCTATAGCAAAAGCGAAGTTAAGTATATTTAACTTCGCTTTTTTGAAAACTTTAACCCTGTTT
>DAIREI010000301.1:0-3041 GCA_036795675.1 Bacteroidales bacterium | reverse complement strand
GGAGCTTGCGATGCCTTATTTTCAATGCTTCGCGTAAGTCCCCTCCTTGGGAGGGGATTTAGGGGAGGTGGTTATTTACAAGTCTTTCTTCCTAAATCTGTAAACACAGTATCCGAGTATCAGTACAATCCACGTGCAACAGGCAATGAGTACATACGTTTCGTTGCTTGTCGTCTGATTTTCACCTGTTATCATGCCGAGGCTTATGGGGAACGGTACCAGCTTATCGCCCGATTCTAAGGGCAAGAAACTTCCTATTCCTTTATGAATATAGCGGTTGGCCAAAGCTACCAGCACCTCTTCCAAGATGAACATGTATAAGAAATAGACGCCTATACTAAGTCCCGAACGCTTGAATAACAAGACTAGCAGCATGGCTACGCTCATATACACTATCGATTGGATAAATAAGTAGGGGATATACTTAAAGCCCTGCATCATAAAGGAACTGCCCTTTTCCTGAACCCCGAATATTATGGCTGTTACCGCCACAATCAGCGCAACGCAAAACGAGAAGATAAACAACAGGCCTATCTTTGTTCCGATAAACTGCCCGCGGCTTACTCCGTCGATGATGTTCTGCCGATGCGTCTTAAACGAGTATTCATTACTCATTAGCAGGATAATAATCAGTCCGGGAATGAACAACAGGAAACTGCTGATATAGCTTACCGTATGCCATACATTGGGGAAGGCGAAGGGTTTGCCGACAATCATATCCGTTACCTGGCCCATTTCGCCTGAATTGGAGACCTCCATTACAGCGTGCACGATAAAGTTAATGCCTGCCACACTTAAGATAAACAAGACGGAGAGTATGATAAATGCTCTGTAACTCTTCAGTTTGAGCCATTCTATTTTTAGTAGGTGCAACATGGTCATTGTTTATTAAGGGATACTAATTCGAGGAAAGTACTTTCTAAGCTCTTCTTGCGGAGCAACAGGCGATTGGGGATAACGCCCTGCGAGAGGCAGTAAGCGTTCATTCCTGCGGTGTCGGCCGTACCCGGGGCGAATGCTATCATAAGGATATCGCCGGCGCGTTCTATGCTCCGGTCTTGATATTTATCCTTTAATACTTCAAGTAGCTTATCAACCTCGGCAGCGCTTATCTCTACTATATCTTCTCCTGTAAGTATCTCGCCGGCTTTGCCCGAAGTGAGCAGGTCGCCCGACTTGAGGATGGCTACGTGGTCGCATACTTTTTCTACTTCGTCCAAAAGGTGGCTGGCCAATACAATCGTGTGCCCTTCCGAGCCTAATTGTTTAATTAGTTCTCTTATTTCGGCGATGCCTTCGGGGTCGAGACCGTTGGTCGGCTCGTCTAATATCAGGGCTTTGGGGCTGCCGAGTAAGGCCGATCCGATAGAGAGGCGTTGCTTCATCCCCAACGAATAGGTATTGAATTTGCTCTTGCGTCGCTCGTACAATCCTACTTTCTTCAGTATTTCGGGGATTTCGGCTTTGCTTGCGCCCTTTATTTCGGCTGCAATTTCGAGGTTACGCTCGCCGGTGAGGTAATGGTAGAAGTTGGGTGTCTCAAGCATGGTGCCGATTTTCTTGCGCAGTTGGTGTTGGGGAGTAGCCTTGTCGTCGAAGAGGGTAAAATCGCCCGAAGTCGCTTTCAATACATCGGTTACTATGCCCAACAAGGTAGTTTTGCCGCTTCCATTAGGCCCCAGAATGCCGAATACCGCCCCTTGGGGCACGGAAAAAGAGACGTTGTGCAAGGCGCGAATCTTTCCGTAGTATTTGGTGATATTGTTTATAGTCAGTACATTCATTGCATCATTCGCATAAAGTCTTCAAACATGAATTCGGTATCAGTCGGTCCCGAAGAAGCTTCGGGGTGGAACTGTGCAGAGAACCAGGGCTTGCTTTTGTGTCTCAGCCCTTCGTTGGAGCCGTCGTTGAGATTGGTGAACAGTATTTCCCAATCGTCGCTTATGGTATCGGTATCCACCACATAACCGTGATTTTGCGAAGTAATGAAGCACTTCTTCGTGCCTGCCATGTGTACCGGCTGGTTGTGGCTGCGGTGCCCGTATTTCAGTTTATAGGTAGATGCGCCGTCGGCCAATCCCATCAACTGATTGCCCAGGCAGATGCCGAAAATGGGCTTGTTGCGGTTCATCGCTTCGCGGATATGCTCTACGGTTATCATGCAATGCTTGGGGTCGCCCGGCCCGTTGGAGATGAACAATCCGTCGTACTCCAATTGATTGAAGTCGTAATCCCAAGGCACGCGAATGAGGTTGATATCTTGTTTAAGCAGACAGCGTATAATGTTGTGTTTCACTCCGCAATCTACCAAAACAACGGTCTTCGAACCCTTGCCGTATCGGATTATTTCTTTGCAGCTTACCTTAGCTACCTGATTCTCGAGCGAGGGGTCGATAAAATCGATTTCGTCGGGCGAATCCATCACTATCTTACCCTTCATCGAGCCTTGTTCGCGGATTATTTTGGTCAATGCACGGGTGTCTACGCCGTATATGCCGGGCACTTTGTGCTCCTTCAGCCAGTCGTCCAAGCTCTTTTTGGCGTTCCAATGGCTGTACTTATCGGAATATTCCGTGATTATCAACCCGCTCACCTGTATCTTTTCCGATTCGAAGTACTCCGACAAACCGTCGATTATGTTGTCTTCAGGCACGCCGTAATTGCCTACTAAAGGATAAGTTACTGTGAGAATTTGTCCGGAATAAGAGGGGTCTGTAAGGCTTTCCGGGTAGCCGACCATTGCGGTACTGAAAACGACTTCTCCTGCAGCGGGGGCTTCATAACCAAAAGAATAGCCTCGGAAAGTAGTCCCGTTTTCCAGTAGCAGAGCAATCTTTTTGTCCATATAGATTGTAAAAGGAAGTTTTGTGTAAAAATTGAGCACAAAGTTAGTCATTTATTTTGAGAATTCAGAATAAATCTGTACTTTTGACAGGGCAAACAGCAAAACGATTCTTCGAATTCTTCACTCTTAGTTCTTAGTTCAAACCCTGTACACCCTCAAACGCCGACACTGTACACCTTCGAACATGAAGGGT
>DAIREI010000300.1:0-3043 GCA_036795675.1 Bacteroidales bacterium | reverse complement strand
ACCGTATTCCTTCGCAAGCTTTTATTGAGTTGGCCAAGGAGAAGGGCGCAAAGTTCAGTATAGGAACCAACAACGAGGCGCTCGAAGATATCGACCAACTGGCCTACGCCATCGAGATGATCAAAGCTTGCGAACTTACTGCCGCCAACATGTATATTCCCATATCTAAAAACAAATAGATGAATATTGCCCGTCCTTTTTTCGACCTGTACTTCTCTTTTTACTTGAAAGAGATAGAGCGCTTTATCGAGAAGCCGATAGAAACGCAGGAGAAGGTTTTTCGCTACCTGATAGAGAACGGGCGGAACAGCCTTTACGGCCAAGAGCACGGCTTTGAGGCGATTCGTACGCAAGACGATTTCCGTAAGCGAGTGCCTGTGATCCGTTACGAGGAGCTTAAACCTTATGTGGAGAAGATTATCCTTGAAAACCAGCCCAACGTGCTGTGGAGCAAGCCGGTGAAGTGGTTTGCCATGTCGAGCGGGACGACGAAGGACCGGAGTAAGTACATCCCCGTAACGCAAGAATCGCTGATAGATAGCCACTATAAATGTGGCAAGCAGTTGCTGGGCCTCTATTTGAGGGATTATCCGGAATCGAAGTTCTTTTGGGGGAAAACGATGGTGCTGGGCGGTAGCCGGCAGGTAAACGCCATCGGCGGCGATATGTTTACGGGCGACGTGTCGGCCATCTTGATGAAGCACTTGCCCTGGTGGGCGAAAAGCCGGAGAACGCCGGAATCGATTGCGCTGATTCCGGACTGGGAGAGTAAGTTTGAAAAGCTGGTAGACTGGGCGGTGAAAGCCGACGTACGCTCGATGATGGGGGTGCCCTCGTGGATGCTCATCTTGATTGAGAAAATTGTGGAGCGCACAGGGAAACGGATGAAAGACGTTTGGCCCAATATCGACGTCTTCTTTCATGGCGGCATAAACTTTACGCCCTACGAAAGCCAGTACAAGCGGTTGTTTGAAGGCGCCGGCATCCATTTCTGGGAGACCTACAACGCCTCCGAGGGCTTCTTCGGCATACAATATTCCGCCAAAAAAAAGGACCTGCTGCTCATGTTGGACAATAATATCTTCTATGAATTTATGCCTATGGGCGAACTGGAAAAAGAAAATCCGCAAACCTTGTTGTTAGATGAGGTGCAGACCGGAAAGCACTATGCGCTTATCATCTCTACCAATGGCGGACTGTGGCGCTACATGATAGGCGATACGATTGAATTTACGTCTACAAGTCCGTTCTTATTTAAAATAACGGGGCGTACCACGCACTATATCAATGCCTTTGGCGAAGAGCTGGTGGTAGAAAATGCCGATAATGCCATACGGGGCGCATCGGAACGTACGGGTAGCTCGGTATCGGAGTACACGGCGGCTCCGGTGTTTTTCAAGGACAGAACGGGCGGCGTACACGAGTGGTTGATCGAATTCGAGACCCCTCCCGCCGACTTGGACGCTTTTGCCGAGATACTGGACGAGGAACTGAAAAAAGTGAACTCCGATTACGAAGCCAAGCGCTCGTACAACCTCTCGCTACAGCGCCCGGTGGTGTATGCCCTACCCACGGGAACTTTCTACAATTGGATGAAGTCGCAAAACAAGCTGGGCGGCCAAAACAAGATACCGCGGTTGGCCAATGATAGCAAATATATAGAGAGGATTAAGGAGTTTTCTTCCCTTTCAGCTTCTTCTTCAGCTCTTTGATCTCCTTATCCTGATTAAGTATGGTCGTCATCAGGGCGTTGAGTTCTTCTACCTCCACTCCTTCGGGGAATTGGCCGTTCACCCGGTCGATAAAGTCGCTTAGCACATTCATATAATTATTGAAGGCGTCGTAGGCGTTTTCGTAGGGGCTGTACACGCTGGGGCCGGGGAAGGATTTGGTGCTCATGTAGTTGAAATGGTCGCCGGCTTGCAGGTAATTCCAGTCTTGCAGTATGCGCCGTTCGCGTACCATGTGTACTTTTTCGGCTATCCCGTAGAGTTTGCTTATGGCCTCCTTTTGAAGCACATTGCCCAACCAGGGACTGGTGTCTTTCTCTTCGCCCGACCAGGAACAAGGATAAGGCACAGAAAGCAACCCCGCGGGTTTCAGCATCTTGGCTACTTCGCCGGGAGTGGAGAAGCCGATGTCGCGCTTCAGCGCCAGGCGGGGAATATAGCGGAAGAATTCGAAGATGCCCGTCTCGGCCGTTTGCCAACTGCCCAGCACCTCGTAGTTCATAAACACATTCACCAGTTGCTCTTCTTGGGGGGTGTTGGCTATCCAATTGACAAACTTATCGGCCACGAGGGGGTATTCGCTCCAATTGTAGTTGGAGAAGCGGAACGAGATGTCGTCGCTGAACTTCATGTTGCGGGTGAGGAGTTTGAGCTTGGGTTCCACTGCCGAAGCGTAGAGGTAATTGGGGCTTTTCCAGCCCAGCACGTGCTTGGCGCCTTCGGTGAGCATGGTTTTGTATCCCATGGCGTACACGAGGCTGGCAATATCGTCGGAGTAGATCAGCTCGGTATTGCGAAACACCTTGGGCTTTTGTCCGAAGAGGAGTTCAATCTTATCGGAATGAGCCTTCACCTGCTTCTTGAACTCTTCGGGTTGGTCTTCGAGCGAGACGAGCGAATGGTCGTAGGTTTCGGACAGGAACTCCACGCAGCCTGTCTTGGCCAGCTCGCGGAAACCGTCTATCACTTCGGGGACGTAGATCTCCATTTGTTCCAATGCAACGCCCGAGATGGAGAACGCCACTCTGAACTTATCGCCGTGCTCCTTTATCATCTCCAGCATCAGGTTATTGGCGGGTAAATAAGACCTTTCGGCCAAGCCCCGAATCATCTCCTCGTTGGCAAAGTCGTCGTAATAATAATGGTCGGCTCCGATGTCGAAAAAACGGTAGCGCTTCAACCTGAACGGCTGATGAATCTGAAAGTAAAAGCAGATGGTTTTCATATATTCGTTTAATGTTTAGCGTTTAATGACCTCTCCCCCCGACCCCTCTCCACAAGGGAGGGGAGTTGTGAAGCGAGCGTTTATTTTA
>DAIREI010000299.1:0-3072 GCA_036795675.1 Bacteroidales bacterium | reverse complement strand
ATAACTTAGCCCAAACAACCGACAATAACCCCCCGGGGCTTGTCAACAAGAATTTGATAAAAGAATATTACTTAGGCAAGAAGAAACATTTCGACCAACTTTAATGAATAAGAAAAACGAATTTACTGAAAAGATAGAAGTACAAGGAGCACGCGTACACAATCTGAAAAATATAGACGTAACCATCCCCCGCAACCGGTTTACCGTGATTACGGGATTGAGCGGCAGTGGCAAATCGTCGCTCGCCTTCGACACCATATTTGCCGAAGGGCAACGGCGCTATATCGAAACTTTCTCGGCATACGCCCGCAACTTTCTGGGGAACATGGAGCGCCCCGACGTAGACCAGATAACCGGTCTTAGCCCCGTAATATCCATCGAACAGAAAACCACCAATCGCAGCCCCCGTTCTACCGTGGGCACCACCACCGAGATATACGACTTTCTGCGCCTGCTTTACGCCCGCGCCGGCGAAGCCTATTCATATAATACAGGCGAGAAGATGGTGAAATACACCGAAGACCAAATATTGGAACTGATTATGACCCGCTACGAGGGTAAGGGCATCTACCTGCTGGCGCCCGCAGTTCGCAACCGCAAGGGGCACTACCGCGAACTGTTTGAACAAATAAAGAAGAAGGGCTTCAACATGGTGCGGGTAGACGATGAACTGCGCGAGATTATCCCCGGCATGAAGCTCGACCGCTACAAGATGCACTCGGTGGAGATAGTGATAGACAAACTACCCGTAGAACAGAAATATTATGAAAGGATAAAGAAAAGCCTCACGCTGGCCATGCGCCAGGGCGATGGATTGGTAATGGTGATGGAGAAAGACTCGGGCGAGGTAAAACACTACAGCCGTCGGTTGATGTGCCCCTCCACGGGTTTATCGTACAGCGAGCCGGCTCCGCACAACTTCTCGTTCAATTCGCCGCAAGGCGCCTGCCCCCGATGCAAGGGCATAGGCAGCGTGAACCAAATCGACCGCACGCTCATCATCCCCAACCCCGAACTGTCTATCTATCAAGGAGGGATAGTTCCCTTGGGCAAATACCGCAACGTGTTGATATTCTGGCAGGTGGAAGCCATTCTGGCCAAATACGATGTCACGCTCAAAACCCCCTTGAAGGAAGTGCCCGAAGAAGCGCTCGACGAGATTATGTACGGTACGGAAGAGCGTTTGCAGATAAAGAACGAATCGCTGGGCAACTCCAACTACTTTCTCTCATTCGAGGGGGTAAACAAGTATATCGCTTTGCAACAGGAACAAGACTCGTCGGTGGCCGCTCAGAAGTGGGCCGACCAGTTTATCCGTACCACTGCTTGCCCCGAATGCAACGGGCAACGGCTCAACAAAGAAGCGCTGCATTACTTCATTAATGGAAAGAACATTGCCGAGTTGGCAGCTATGGACATCAAGGAGTTGAGCGAATGGATTAATGAACTCGAACCGCATTTGAGCAAGCAACAAAAGCAAATTGCCACCGAGATATTGAAAGAGATACGAACGCGCCTGCAATTCATGCTGGATGTGGGGCTGGATTATCTCTCCTTAAACAGAAGCTCTACCACTTTGTCGGGGGGCGAAAGCCAGCGTATACGACTGGCTACGCAGATAGGCTCGCAGTTGGTGAATGTGCTTTACATCCTCGACGAACCCAGCATCGGACTGCATCAGCGCGACAACAATAGATTAATTGATTCATTGAAGAAGCTGCGCGATACCGGCAACTCGGTTGTGGTGGTAGAACACGATAAAGATATGATGCTCAATGCCGACTACATCGTCGACCTCGGTCCTCGTGCCGGACGCAAGGGTGGGCGAGTAGTCTTCTCGGGTACTCCCGACGAGATGCAACAGGCCGACACGCTGACTGCCGATTACATCACGGGCAAGCAGCAGATTGAAGTGCCAAAGAAACGGCGCAAAGGCAGTGGTAAAAACATTGTATTGAAAGGAGCGACAGGACATAACCTGCACAACGTAGACGTAAAGATTCCCTTGGGCAAGTTTATTTGTATAACGGGCGTATCGGGCAGCGGCAAGTCGTCGCTCATTAACGAGACCCTGCAACCGCTCATCAGCCAAAAGCTCTATCGCTCGCTGAAAGACCCTCTGCCCTACAAATCCATCGAGGGGTTGGAGCACATCGACAAGATAATTAATGTAGACCAATCGCCCATAGGCAGGACGCCCCGTTCCAATCCGGCTACTTACACGGGAGTATTCTCCGATATAAGAAACCTCTTCGTCAACCTGCCCGAATCGAAAATGCGGGCCTACAAACCCGGACGATTCTCGTTCAACGTGAAGGGCGGGCGCTGCGAAACCTGCGGAGGCAACGGCTATCGTTCCATTGAGATGAACTTCCTGCCCGACGTGATGGTGCCCTGCGAGGATTGCCATGGTAAGCGCTACAACCGCGAAACCCTCGAGGTGCGGTTCAAGGGCAAAAGCATAGCCGACGTATTGGACATGACTATCAATCGGGCAGTCGAGTTCTTCGAGCACATGCCCAATATCTATAATAAGATAAAAGTATTGCAAGACGTAGGCTTGGGCTATGTAAAACTCGGTCAGTCGTCTACCACCCTGTCGGGAGGCGAAAGCCAGCGCGTGAAACTGGCCGCCGAACTCTCCAAGCGCGACACCGGCAAAACCCTCTACCTGCTCGACGAACCCACCACCGGCCTGCACTTCGACGACATTAAAGTCCTGCTCGACGTAATCAACCGCTTGGTAGGCAAAGGCAACACCATGATAGTAATTGAGCACAATATGGACGTCATCAAGTGCGCCGATTATGTTATCGACATGGGTCCCGAAGGCGGCAAGGCAGGCGGGGAACTTCTCTTCGCCGGCACCCCCGAGCAGTTGGTAAAGTCGGGGAAAGGTTATACCGCGCAGTTTTTGAAGGACGAGTTGAAGTGATTGTTCATTATATTATAAGTAGTGCGATTTTATAAGTGCGCGGAGTAGAGGATGTGCTGAAAGCACAAAATGACTTAGGATAGGGTTTTAACCCTATCAAAAGAATGATTTCCCCCGATCAGGGTATATGTGTGGGG
>DAIREI010000298.1:0-3075 GCA_036795675.1 Bacteroidales bacterium | reverse complement strand
TGTGCAATTTTTCTTGCCTTCTTCTTCTATGTACTTTTGCTTAACGATATTGTTCACTATATATTAATTTAATTTTTCAATAATGAGAAAAAAACTTACGTTATTAAGTATTATGATGGCATTAATCACAATGGTTAGTGCACAAACCAGAACCGATTTTACGGTTATCAGCGCCGATGGATTTTCTCTAAAGGCAAACGGTATTTCTTCCGACGGTAAGTATGTTACCGGTGAAGGAACAGGCAGCGGTCCTTTTATGTTTGCCTGGTCGGAAGACAACGGAGTTGACACTTGGGACAACGGAAATGAGAACTTTTACTACAATTTAGGCGGCGTAGGTGCAGCCATTTCGCTCACAGGAAGAATAGTAGGACTAGCAACCGGCCACGATGTAACCGCACCGGTTGAATTCTATAACCCCGAAGGTCCATTTATTGAAGACGTACAACTCCAATTGGGTGCTTATGCACAGTTGGGACAAGAAGGATGGACAACCCTGCCTTTCCCTGTAGGCGTTTCTATTGCCTACAACTTCGGCCCCTATGCCCACGATATTACCGATGATGGAAACATAATTATCGGAGCACAACACCCAGGCGGCGAAGCGCAAAGAAGATATGCCGGCTATTGGGATGTAACTAATCTTGCCGATGTAACATTTGTAATTATCGAACCCGACCAAGGTCCCGGCAATTTAGGCTCGGATGCAGTCAGCGCTTCGGGTGATGCTGCCGTTGTTGGTGGTTGGGTAGCAGTAAACGGTTTTACACAAACTCCCACATTGTGGATAAAAGAAGGCGATAGCTATGTGAAGACTTCCATAAAAGGAGCAAACGGCACAGGACTTGTTTACGGTATCAGCAACAATGGCAAACATGCCGCTTTGATGATAAACGAAGCAGCCGTTTATTACGACATCGAAATGGAAAAGCATTACAAAATTTTCTCTTCCAAATCGGCAGCTTTAGCTGTTTCTGACAATGGCGTTGTGGTTGGTCAAACAGGTCAAGCAAGCAGCGCATTCATTTACACCTGGTCTGCCGGCATGAAAACATTGAAAGACTTCCTCGATGAATCGGAGATAGAATATCCCGAAAGTTTCTCTTTCAGAGCAGCTACCGGCATCTCGGCCGACGGCCAAATTGTAACCGGCTGGGGAACATTAGACGGCAAAACCGTAAGCTTTATCGTTGGAATACCCGAAATTGAAGACGCAGGAATCTATCCCGTAGAGCACATTGCTATAAGCAACCCCGACGAAGGAATTATCAAGATTGCATGGGAAGCCCCCGAAACAACAGTAGCCACCTTAACCGGATATAAAGTGTACCTCGGAAACGGCGCTTTAGTGGAAACACTCGAAGCCAACGTAACCGATCATACCATCGAGAACTTAGCTATCGGCACTTATTCATATTATGTTACGGCATTATACGGCGAAAAAGAATCACTGCCCAGCCCAACAGTTTCGATAACATTGAGCAATAAGGTAAATATCCCTTATCTCGAACCATTCGACACTTATGCTTTAGATGCTATCTATTGGGATGCCAACTTCTATTTCACCGGCTTCTGGGGATGGGAAATAGGCTATTCTGGAATACCTTCTCCTTGCGCTTTCTTCTTCTCTCCTGCCTCGGGCGAATATAATGAAGCCCTTACATCGCCTCAAATCAATGCAAGCGAAACGGAAAACTTATGGCTGATGTTTAATATCGCTTCATTAGGTTATTCCGAAACCGAATTTATGACGATTGAAGTATACGATGGCAGCGAATGGAGAGAGGTGGTAACTTTACCGGCTACAACTCCTGAGGCAGCATTCAGAATGGAGAAATATGACATCAGTTTTGCCGCCGGAATCAACAACGCACAGGTTCGCTTCGTTACTTATGGCAATGCCCAAGGCGCCGATGTGCAATGGAACATCGACAATTTTGAAGTAACCGATACCAAGAATATGTTGTCTTTGGAAGCTCCGCTTACTATTGCCGCTTTCAACAATGAAGAAGATGAAAAGATAACCATTACCTGGGCCGACCCGCGTGGCCATGCCAAGCTTCGCTACCTCTACACCGATGTGTGGACAGCATCTACCGCAAGCAACAATGGAAATCCTTTCATCGCAGCCAATATGTATCCTGCCGAAGCTCTTACCGCTTACGAAGGATATAAGATTACATCTCTTTCTTTTATGGCTGCCTCTACCTTGGGTGCCACCTACAGATGGTTTGTTTATCAAGACGGCCAAAAACTATACAAAGAAGATGTAGACTATGTCACCAATCCTTATATAAAAGAATGGGTAACGGTAGAATTGGACGAGCCTGTTGCATTTGATGCAAGCAAACCACTATATTATGGAGTAGAAATTATTACTCACGATGCCGATGATACTCCTATAGCTACTTCCGATCTATACAAGGCAACCCCCGACGGCGTTAGCTGGGATTCGGTAAACGTGGTAGACGGATTAGCCAATATCTACTCGGAAGACGGAGGACAAACCTGGGGAACTCTACCCAGCTATTGGAATGTAGACCAAGTGGGTCACGGAGCCGATGTTTACCCTGTATTCTGTATCCACGCTACTATTGCAGAAGATCCCGAAGTGCCCGCTAAAGAACGCTTTAATGGATATCGTGTTCTGCGCAACGGAGAAAACATCCTCATGGAGGAATATAACGGAGTTTACGGTACATTAACTCCACTTACTACCTTTATCGATAGCAATCCGCTACCGAAAGGCGAAGAAGCCTGTTACGAAGTGTCTGTATTCTACAACACGCAAGAAGAATCGGAAACAATCCAGGTATGCGTTACCCGCGACGATGTGAGTATCGACAACGTAAGGACCGAAGCTGTAAAAGTATTCCGCAACGACAACAATTATGTTATCGAATATCCGGCCGATGCTAAAACAATGACTGTGTACAATGTTGCCGGACAACGTATCGGCAATTACAACCTCAATTCTACGGGCACATTCATTTTACCGGCTTCCGACCTGACAAGCGGCGTATATTTACTCCGATTTAATGAAATTAATATTACCACTAAAATAACCAAACAGTG
>DAIREI010000297.1:0-3083 GCA_036795675.1 Bacteroidales bacterium | reverse complement strand
CGGTGCCGCCGGCGTCGGGCGAACTTTTAATGGTGACGGTAGGAGTGAAGACGATGGCGGTATCCTTCGCCGTCAGTTCTTTCTTTTGTCGGTAGGCCGACAGGTTGGCAAAGAGGCAGACGATAATAAAGAGCAGCCCCAAGTAAAATCCCAACTTCTTCAGGTTTACATTGCGCGAGAAGAAGAACAGGAACAGACAGCCTATCAGCAACAGGAAGCAGGCGATACCCAGGTAGCTCCACTGATTGGTAGAGAGGGTATTCTGCACGTTATCGTACCATTTCACCAAAAAGAATTTATTGACGGGCGTAATGCGGTCTACTGTCTTCAGCTTGGCTATCTCCAGATTGAAGCGGATGTCGTCATTGCCCGGGTCGAGCAGCAAAGCCCGTTCGTAGCAGAGTATAGAGGGGGCAATACGATTGAGCTTATAGTAGCTGTTGCCCAAGTTGTAATACACCAACGCCGAGTTGCCGTTCTCGTCGAGGGCTTGGCGATAGAGCCGGGAAGCCTCCTCGAAGTTTCCGGCGGCATAAGCCTCATTGGCCTGCGACACGGCGTCTTGCGCCATAGCGCCGAAGCTGATGATTAAGAGGGAGAATATGAATAGTATCTTCTTCATGTCGATTTCTTATTTGCGGTTTTCCATTTGATTGATAGCACTCACCGTAGTGTTGTACAGGTCGTCCATAGCCTCGTGTCCGCCCGAAGGGGCAAAGCGGGCAAACTCGGCCGTATCGAGTATGCCGATAAAGCGCGATATTAAATCGGGGTTTACTCCTATCTCGCTCAGGCTGGCCTCCACATTATCGCGGGTAAGGTCTGAAGCGGGCATATTGAGCTTGTCGCCCAGGTAACCCCACACAGCCCTCGTTATTTCTTCGTAGAAGCGTTCGCGGTTGTTCTCGGCCAAGAACTTCTTGGCTTCTTTCAGGCGCTTGGTGGCCACTTTGTTCGCTTTCTTGGTCCGCATGAGGGCAATATTGGCATTTTGAGCCGCCTGCTTACGGAAGAGGATAAACAATACAATAAACAACACGGCCGGGATGATATAGAAAAGCCAATAGCCGATGCCTCCCCACAGGTATTCGCCCCGGTTAAACGAGGGTTTAGCAGCTTTAATATACCGAATATCCTGCCCCAGATACTTAATGTCTTCCTTGTTTGTTCCGGCAATCATCCCCTGAGGCGCCGAGCCGCCTTCGCCTTGCTCTACCTGCAATTGGTAGGCGGGCGATGAGAGGGTTTTATAAGTCTTCGTCTTCAAGTCGAAGTAAGAGAACTCCGTGCCCGGTATGGTGTAAGTTCCCGCATAGCGGGGGATGCCGTAATATTCTATCGATTTGCTTCCGTTTACTCCCGAGGTAGACACGCGGATTGATTCGGAGGTTTTGGGGTCTAACTCGTCGAAGTCGTTGGGGAATTGTATCGCCGGCGTCTTGATGAATTTAATATTACCCGACCCGCTGATACTGAGCTTTACGGTTACTACCTCGTCGGTCTTGAGTTGGTCGGGCATCATGGACGAAGTCATGGTGTATTCGCCTACCGCTCCCGAGAAAGAGGCCGGTTTGCCCGGGGGCAAGGGTTTAGCGTTGATGGTAGTCCTTGAGCTGTTTAATGTCTTTTTCACCAACTGCCTGTCGTATATGGTACCGAATGGCGTTCTGCTCCGGGGCGTTTGCTGCAGAACTTCCACCTCTATCTTAGCCGGTTCGATAACCGTGGCTCCCGATTTGACGGGATAGAGTATCCATTGATTGAGTTGCAGCGTATAGTATTGCCTGCCGTTGTAAGTGGTTATATCCCATTGTTGCTTCGGCGGCGTATCTACATCCATGGTAATAAACCCTTCGAAGTTGGGGTATTGCAGGTTGGTGATATTCATCTCGGTAGTACGCGTATAGAGACGGTAAGAAATAAGGAAACCCTCGTTTTCATATACATCGCGTTTCGATACCTGACCTACTACAAATATATCTTCATTGCTTATGTTTGACTGTGCCGGGGTTTGGGAAGAGGATTGCGATTGCGCCCCCTGCCCTACCGACTTATCGGCGGCCACCACTTGTATCTTCAATTCATTGGACTTATAGGTGCTGTTACCTACCTTTAGCGTTGCCGGCGGAATGGTATAAGTACCCGTTTCGTTAGCCATATAGGTATAAATGAAGTTGGAGACGAATTGCGTTTGTGATCTGCCGTTTACAACGACGCTATTCATCCCTACCTCTATCTGCGGGCCGTACAGTTGTTGCAAGCCTTTCACGTCGGGCACATTAATGTCGCGTCCCTGCTCGCCATTGTCGGTTTGCAAGGTATAGATAATATGGAAGCGCTCGCCCGTGCCGATAGAGCCGGACGCCTTGCCCTTGAAGCTTATATTTTGCGCGGACACCGTTAGTGCCGCGAGTAAGAGTAATAGTAAAGAAAGCGGTTTCTTCATCTTGTGGTTATATTTATTTATTACCAATTCTTATCAATATCCCGTTGGTCTGATTTCCGTTGTTCCTGCATCTGCACCTTTTCCTGGGTATCGCGCTCATCTTGCATCAAGGCATCGAGGATTTGCTCGGCCTGGTCGCGGCTCATGTCCGAACTGTTTTGCTGCTGTTCTTCCTGTTGCTGTTCCTCTTGTTCTTGTTCCTCTTGCTGCTGCTCGTCTTGCTGTTGCTCCTGCTCTTCCTGTTGCTCGTCTTGCTTATCGTCTTGATCTTCCTGTTCTTCCTCCTGATTCTGCAACAGCAACTGGGCAATGGCCAGGTTGTGGCGCGTTTCATCGTCTTTAGGATTGTTGCGGAGCGCATCGCGATAAGAAGCTACGGCGTTTTGGTAGTCTTCATTATTCATACACATATTGCCTATGTTATGATGAGCTTTGGCTTTCAGTTCCTTATCGTCGGTATTATCAATAGTTACCTTGTATTGCTTTAGGGCATCCTCTCCCTTGTCTTGGCGGCAGAGCGCGTTGCCCAGGTTGTACGAGGCATCGGTCGACCGTATATCTTCGTCCAAAGCTTTGCGGTAGTCAATCTCGGCATCTACAAAGTCTTCCTTCTTATAGTCTTTATTCCCGTCGCGAA
>DAIREI010000296.1:0-3083 GCA_036795675.1 Bacteroidales bacterium | reverse complement strand
TATATAAGGAGTATAGTCTTGAGCGATGACTGCCGTGATGCTCAAGAGGAATGCCGGTATGAATGCCGATATGAATAATAGTTGCTTTCTCATGGTTTCAATGTTTCATTTCCCCCTTAAACGCAAAGTGCGCCGGTATATCGCCTGTGGCTACGCTCCATTTCTTTACGCCTTGCGGACTATAACAATGCAGGATGCCGGCCGAGACGTAGTTGCGTGCGTCGGTCACATAAATGTCTTTCGTGAGTGGATTTACCGTTATACCGAAGGGGATGCGTATGCTTTTCTCCGAGCCGTCGGTAATGAAGTTGCGGGTCACTACCTCGCGGTCTTTCACGTTCACTATGCCGTAGGTTACTTCGTTTTTAAGGGTGTTGTAGCTCCATTCGGTACTGCAGATGTAGAGCGAGTCGCCGTCGAGGTGCATGTTGGATACGCCTATGTCCAACGAATCGACTACCGTTTCGGTACGAAGGTCGATGCAGAACAGCTTGGAGGGTTGGCCGTAGTAGTCGCCCCGCGACGATACCCACAACTGCCCGTAGCGGTCTACCCGCACCCGGTAGGGATTGCGCACCACTTCTATTTTCTTCACCTCGGTAAAGGTATTGAGGTCGATTACCGACACGGTATTGTCGTAGTCGGGCGCGTTATATCCGCCCGAATTAGCCACATACATCCGGTTGCCCACAATAGCGAGTTCGTCGGGTTGATAACCTACCAGGCAGCGGTCTACCTCCTGCAACGATACCGTATCTATCTTGGCCACAAAGCCCAATTGCTCGTAGTTTGGTCCCGTTTGCACCGGCCCGGCGTAGGAAGTAACGTAGGCATATCCGTCCTTAAAAGCAATGAAGCGGCAGTTGGGAATGTCTACCTGCCCCGTCTTCACCACGCTTTGGGCATCCATCACATCCACCTTGCCCGAGCGATTGATAACCGCGTAAAGCTTGTTTCCGTATATTTTTAAGTCGTTACCCACATCGCCCATCTCCTTCACCACGTGGGGGTTGGCCGCCCCGAATATATTGCGGGTGTATTCGCCCGTAGTGTAATCGAAGTAATCGAGCGTGGCTTTGTTCGACCCCATATTGCCTTCGTTCAAGAGATAAAAGCCCTCGATGGAGGTGTACTCGGGCAAAGTAACTTGTATGGTTTCGGGTTCGATAATCTCATATTCATCCCGGCAGGAGAAAAAAGAGTTTATCGCGACAGCAAATAATACGCCTATGTATATCAATCTCTTCATAATTCTATGCTTAACGTGACCCGATAGTTGCGCCCCGGCATGGGATAGTTGGGGATAACGTCGTATTGTTGGTCGAACAAGTTATTGACCTCGGCAGTCAGCTTATATAGGACGGCCTTGTATTTAATCGTCTTGAAGAGCGACAAATCGCTGGTGTAGAAGGGCTGACGCCGGCTGTCCGCATCATTGTCCGAGCTATCGTAGCGCTCGCCTACATAAATGAAGCTGTAGTTCATGTTCCAGCCTTTCCATTGCGCCCCCACCACTACCGAGCCGCTGTGCCAAGGCACGTAGGGGATTTGCCCGCCCCAGGTAAGCCCCGGGATGTCTTTATCTTCGGGATAACTAAAGTCTTGCGCCTTCTGATAAGTATATTGCAGCTTGGTATTCAACAAGAGATCGCAGGGGAAACGATAGCTCATCCGGGCCGAAACGTCTATCCCTTTTATCTCTACCTTGCCCAGATTAAGCACGGTAAACCGATACATACCGCTGCCTTGGGGTGTGGCTATAATCTTATCCGTCACTTCATTGTAATAGGCGTCGGCTTCAATCGTCGCCCTAAAGCGGCGCGAGGCGGCGGCAATGTCCCAAACAAGGCCCAGGTTATATTGCGTGGTGCGCTCGGGGTTGAGGTTTACTTGCTTTACATCGGTATAATAGAGGTCGTTAAACGTTGGCATGCGGAATATCTTTTTATAAAATGCCCTCAGGTGGAAGTTGTATCCCCCGAAGGGTTTATAATAAAGGAATAAAGCGGGCGAATACTCGTTGCGCCACCGCTGCCTGTTATCGTCTTTCACCAAGGTAGCCAGCACGTTGCCTTGCAGCTTTAGCCTTTGGTTGAGATCGAACGCCGTAGCCAATGCCACCAGCACGGTATGCCGCTCGGGCGAGAACTGCGAATAGTCTGTATACCGCTCATATTGCTTCTCCACATCCAGCCTGTTCCACTGATAATCAACCGATAGCGACACATCCCAATTACTGCGAATCGTGTACCTGTTCGCTAGCGAGAAGTAAGCATCCCGTTGGGTGAAGCGGTCGTCGGCCGGTTTGTAGTAATCGGTATCGGGATTCTTGTAGCGCAGGTAGTCGCGGGCGTACTTGGCGTTGAACATCGATTCCGCCTTGGCCGACCATTTCTTTTGCAAAGCCCCCTGTACGAAGAAGTTGCGGTCCCACTGATGTTGCCCCGTGTGGGCGATGTTGTTGATTACCGCACCGGGTATTCCCCTGTCCGAATCGTAGTAATAAGCCTTCACGTTCCATTTGCCATCGGGCATCCAACCGTTTAGCCCGCCCTCTACACGAAAGGCTTCTATCTCACCGTTTTGCCGCCTGTATGTGGTATCCCAAGCTATGGTTCCGTCGGGGAAGGCGCGGCGGTATCGGAACTTATATTTACCCGACGACTTCAAATACTCGGCGTTGACCGAGGCGCTTATATATTCGGTTATTTTCTGCTCATATAATAAGGAAGGGCTAATCAAATAGAACGAGCCTGCCCGCACCGAGGCTTTCAGGTTAAAGCGCTTATTCTCTTCAAAATAAGGGCGGCGCGTACGCAGGTAGATGCTGGCGCTTGAGCCGTAATCGCGTGCCGTTTGCAGCACCTCGCCCTTCTGGCCGTTGTATAGCGAGACTTCTTCTATGTTGTCCAACGAAAACTTCCCCAGGTCTACTTGCCCGTTTTGCGCGTTGCCCACCGGCAGCCCATCGTAGAAGACGCCTACATGGTTCGACCCGAGGCTCCGCACATCTACCGTTTTCAGGCCGCCCACCTTGGGCGATTCGAGCAGTTCGGTCGGGTCGGCTTCGATATACTTCTCCA
>DAIREI010000295.1:0-3107 GCA_036795675.1 Bacteroidales bacterium | reverse complement strand
CGACTTGGTAGCCTTGTTCAACAATTTCCGTCCCGAGCTGGTAATTAATGTGGCTTTGCCCTATCAGGATTTAACCATCATGGATGCTTGCTTGGAAGCAGGAGTGAACTACTTAGATACGGCCAACTACGAGCCGAAAGACGAGGCGAAGTATGAATACAAATGGCAATGGGCTTATCAGGATAAGTTCAGGAAAGCAGGCTTAACGGCGATACTCGGCTGCGGATTCGACCCCGGTGTGACTAGTATCTTCACGGCTTACGCGGCCAAACACTACTTCAGCGAAATGCAATACTTAGATATTGTAGACTGCAATGCCGGCGACCACGGCAAGGCCTTCGCCACCAACTTCAACCCCGAAATTAACATCCGCGAGGTAACCCAAAAAGGTAAATATTGGGAGAACGGCAAGTGGGTAACCACCGAACCGCACGAGATACATAAAGCGTTGACTTATCCCAATATCGGACCAAAAGAGTCTTACGTGATTTATCACGAAGAATTGGAATCCTTAGTGAAAAACTTCCCCACATTAAAGCGTGCCCGTTTCTGGATGACCTTCGGACAGGAATACCTGACCCACCTGCGTGTGATACAAAACATAGGCATGGCGCGAATTGACCCCGTTATCTACAACGGTGTGGAGATTGTGCCCATCCAATTCCTTAAAGCCGTGCTTCCCGATCCAGGCGAACTGGGAGAGAATTACACGGGCGAGACAAGTATCGGTTGCCGCATCAAGGGTTTGGATAAAGAAGGAAAAGAATTGACCTACTATATTTATAATAACTGCTTGCACGAAGCGGCCTACAAAGAAACAGGCGCCCAGGGAGTGAGTTATACTACAGGTGTGCCGGCTACTATCGGCGCCATGATGTTTATGCAAGGGCTATGGTGTAAGCCGGGTGTATTCAACGTAGAAGAGTTCGACCCCGACCCATTCCTCGAGCAAATGAACAAGCAAGGTCTTCCTTGGCACGAGGAGTTTAATGTGGACCTGGAAGTATAAATGGCCAACATATACAGGATATTACAAGCGAGTTCCCTCATTAAAAGCAAACGGATAACGCTGTTCGGCATCTGGTTGTTCCATATTATTGGAAAACGTTATACGGGCTTGTTCTTCGACCCCGTGCTGGCTTGTAACTTCCGGTGTAAGATGTGCTATTTCAGCGATGATGAATTTCGCAAAGGATATAAGGGTATCTCCAACTACGAGGAAATAGAAGCTATCGCAAAGGCTTTGTTTCATCGTGCCTTGAAGCTTCAGCTTGGTTGCGGAGCGGAGCCGACCTTACATAAAGACTTGACAAAGATTATTGCATTGGGAAAGGAGTATCGCATTCCTTACATCTCGCTTACCACAAATGGTGCTCTATTGAATAAGGAGAACCTGCGCGAGATGGTGGAAGCCGGCTTGAACGAACTCACACTCTCTTGCCACGGGCTGACTAAGGAGACCTACGAGTACCTGATGGGTAATGGAGACTTTGAGCATTTCAAGCAATTGCTGAAGGATGTTTCGGAATTAAAGCAAAGCTATCCTGCTTTCCGCCTGCGGATAAACTATACGGTCAACAACGCCAATATGGATGAGTTGGGTAAGATATGGGAAGTGGTAGATGACTTAGACATCTTACAAGTACGTCCCATACAGAAGATAGGGGAGACGGCCTACTCCGATTTCGACTTGACGAATATCTACGAGAGTTATGACCGGATATTTGTTCCTCTTATTGAAGAGGGAAAGAAGCGAGGCGTTACCTGTCTTGTGCCCGGCAAACAGAACATTATAGCGCTGGAGAACAAAGCGGGCAATGACGATAGGATTGAGCAATCGACCTATTGTTACGTGTCGCCGAGGAGTTGCTGGAGAGATGACTTCGATTACCAAACCGAAACATTTGAGGATTATGCCAAACGAACAAGAATGGGGCGACAATTGTTCCGAAATATCTGGGCGAAGAGTAAGCCGCAACAAGTGAATGTAACCCATAAATTGAATTACAATATTAAATAATAAACCAATAAGACAAACATGAGCGATAAAGAAAAAGAAACACAAGCACAAAGTGCAGCCCCCAACAGCGAGAAACTGAAAGCCTTGCGGGCAGCCATGGACAAGATAGAAAAGAACTACGGCAAAGGATCCATTATGAAGATGGGCGACAGTGCCATAGAAGAAGTAGCCGTTATCCCTACCGGCTCGGTGGGGTTGAATGCAGCCTTGGGCGTAGGCGGTTATCCCCGCGGAAGAGTCATCGAAATATATGGTCCGGAGTCGTCGGGTAAGACCACGCTGGCCATCCACGCTATTGCCGAAGCGCAAAAAGCAGGAGGCATTGCAGCCTTTATCGATGCAGAGCACGCTTTCGACCGCTTCTATGCAGAAAAATTGGGTGTAGACATCGAAAACCTTTGGATATCCCAACCCGACTCGGGCGAGCAAGCCTTGGAAATAGCCGAGCAACTGATACGCTCGTCGGCCATTGATATTATTGTGATTGACTCGGTAGCGGCCTTGACACCCAAAGCTGAGTTGGAAGGCGAGATGGGTGAATCGAAGATGGGCTTGCAAGCCCGTTTGATGTCGCAGGCGCTTAGGAAACTCACAGCCTCCATCAGCCGTACCAATACTACCTGTATATTCATCAACCAATTGCGCGAAAAAATAGGCGTTATGTTCGGCAATCCCGAAACTACCACCGGCGGTAATGCCCTGAAGTTCTATTCATCGGTACGCCTCGATATTCGTAAAGGCACAGCCATCAAAGACGGCGATGAAGTAAAAGGGAACCTCACCAAAGTGAAAGTGGTAAAGAATAAAGTAGCTCCTCCTTTCCGCAGGGCTGAGTTCGACATCATGTTCGGCGAAGGCATTTCACGCGAAGGCGAACTGGTAGACATCGGTACCGAATTGGGCATCTTGAAGAAGAGCGGTTCGTGGTACAGCTACAACGACAGCAAGCTGGGGCAGGGTAGGGACAAAACCAAAGAATGCCTGAAAGATAATCCCGAATTGGCCGAAGAGATTGAAGCCAAGATTATGGAAGAACTGGCGAAGAAATGAAACACCTCCCCCCAACCCCCTCCCAAGGAGGGGGCTT
>DAIREI010000294.1:0-3111 GCA_036795675.1 Bacteroidales bacterium | reverse complement strand
GAGAATGCTCCTTATATAGTAAAGAAACTGCCGATGGCCTACTCCGGTCGCTTTGTGGCAGAAAACGAACAAGGCTCGGGCGTGTGCAAAATACTGCTCGACGAGGGCGGAAGCATACTGGGCGTACACATGCTTGGCAACCCATCATCGGAATTGATAGTTATTGCAGGCATTGCCATTGAAAAAGGAATGACAGCAGACGAATTGCAGGCGATGATATTTCCCCATCCAACGGTAGGGGAAATAATTAAGGAGACGTTGGCGCATTGAGTTAGGAGGCTCCGCACGTGGTGAGGGAGCTTCGCTCCTTGTGAGCATGCTCCGCATGTGGTGAGGGCTACGCCTTGTGAACAGTGAATGTGAGTCTCACAAAGCGCAACGCGCTCTCACTACGTGCGAAGCACGCTCACAAGAGGCAACGCCTCCTCACCCAAGATACTCGCTCCCGAACGATAAGGGCAGCAAATCGGTGATTTTATCAATCAGGTAAATCTCTTTTTCTCCGTAAAGAATAATGCGAATGGGATGTTTGAAGCGGTTCTGCGCTTCAAGGATCACCTGGCGGCAGGCTCCGCAAGGGGTGATGCTCTGATCAAGGTAACGGCCGTTGGTGTAAGCTGCAACAGCTATGGTGTCGACGGCTTGGTCGGGGTATTGGGCATTGGCATAGAAGAGGGTGGTACGTTCGGCGCATAATCCCGACGGATAGGCCGCATTCTCTTGGTTGTTGCCTGTGACTATTTCGCCGTTTTCGAGCAATAGCGCCGCCCCTACATTAAACTTCGAATAAGGGGTATAGGCTCTTAATGCTGCCTCTTTGGCCTTATCGACCAAGATTTTTTCACTGTCGTTTAACTCATTATATGTACAAATGTGTATCTTTGCAGAAATATTAAACTCTTTCATGGTATAAAGATAAATTATACAAATGTAATTCAATCGCCCCGAATATGAAAGTCGCAATCCAATTATTTGTCTTTTTCGGCTCCCTGTTTATCGGGTTGCAGCCTGCCTTTTCGCAAAAAAGAGCCTCTTCTCACGATGAATACATCAAGAAATACCACCGCTTGGCCGTTGAGCATCAGCAGAAATACAAGATACCGGCCAGCATTACCCTGGCACAGGGGATACTGGAGTCTGGCGCCGGGAAAAGCGACCTGGCCAAACGGTCGAACAATCACTTCGGGATAAAATGCCATACCGATTGGACGGGCGACCGTACTTATCACACAGACGATATAAAGAATGATTGTTTTCGTGTATATAAGACGGTAGAAGAGTCGTTTGAAGACCATTCCCGATTCTTGGCGGAGCGGAAACGTTATGCCGAATTGTTTACCTACGACATTACCGATTACAAGAAATGGGCGAGAGGACTTCAGAAGTGCGGCTATGCCACCAGCAAGGCTTATGCCAACCGATTGATAAAAATAATAGAGGATTATGAGCTGTATCATTACGATGGCGGCGAGTTTCTGAACGCATATCCCGTGGCGGGCGAAGAGCAAAAGCCCAAGAAGCCCGTAAAAGGATCGACAACAGAACGGCAACTACAGAAGAAGTCGGGATTGCAGTATACCGTAGCCTCCCACAACGATACGTTCGAGCAAATAGCCGAAGAAACAGGCTACAAGTTGAAAGACCTGCTCAAGTACAACGAAGCATCGGCCGATTTCCCCCTGCAAGAGGGCGATATTATTTACCTGCAAAAGAAGAAGTCGAAAGCCGACAAACCTCACTTCGACCATGTAGTGAAAATAGGCGAATCGATGCATAGTATATCGCAAGCCTATGGGGTGCAAATGTCGTCGCTCTACAAAATCAACAAAAAGAAAAAGGACTACGTGCCCGAGGAAGGCGATGTGCTGAGGCTGAGGTAATGGGGGTAAAAGACATTCACATAGAAGCCTACGACTACGACCTTCCCGACGAGCGTATTGCCAAATTTCCCTTGCCTAAGCGAGACGAAAGCAAACTGCTTGTATTCCGTAATAATCAAATAGAAGAGACTCAATTCCTTCATTTGACCGACTATTTACCCCAAGATTCATTACTCGTTTTCAATAATACCAAGGTGATACAAGCCCGCCTGCATTTCCGAAAGGAGACGGGCGCGCAAATAGAAATCCTTTGCCTCGAACCCAAACAGCCGACCGACTATGCCCAATCCTTTGCACAAAACCGTTCCTGCTCTTGGCTCTGTTTGGTAGGAAACTCCAAGCGCTGGAAATCGGGTAAGTTGGAGTGCATCATAGACAACACCGTTTGTACGGCCGAACGATTGGAGCAATACGAAGAGAGCAGCTTAGTACGCTTCGAATGGGATAACCCCGATCTCTCCTTTGCCGACATCCTCGAAAGAGCAGGCGAACTCCCTATCCCACCTTATCTTAATAGAAGGACGGAGGAGAGCGACAAGGAGACTTATCAGACGGTTTACTCCAAAATAAAAGGCTCGGTGGCCGCCCCTACCGCAGGGCTGCACTTCACCCCCGAAGTATTCGAATCGCTTGCAGCAAAACATATCGGCATAGAAGAACTGACCTTGCACGTGGGCGCAGGTACATTCAAACCCGTGAAGACCGACACGCTGGAGGGACACGAAATGCACACCGAATGTTTCTCGGTAAAACGTTCAACTATCGAAAACTTGATAAAGAATGAAGGAAAGGTGATCGCCGTCGGCACCACCTCGGTACGCACCTTGGAGAGTTTGTACTACATCGGCTTAGCCATAAAGGCCAATCCGCAACTTCTCATAAGCGACTTGACGATCAATCAATGGGAGCCTTACGACACAGAAGAATCAGGCATTACCCCGGAAGAAGCTTTAGGGTATATCCTTCAATATATGGAGAAGAACGACTTGGAAGTCATCACTTCCCACACCCAAATACTGATAGCCCCGGGCTATGACTTTAAGATAGTGAACGGCATGATTACCAACTTCCACCAACCTAAGAGTACGCTGCTTTTGCTTATCTCAGCCTTTGTGGGCGAGCAATGGAAGGAGATATACGATTATGCCATGATGCACGAGTTCCGGTTTTTGAGTTATGGGGATAGTATGCTATTATTAGCCACCTCCCCCCAACCCCCTCCCAAGGAGGG
>DAIREI010000293.1:0-3121 GCA_036795675.1 Bacteroidales bacterium | reverse complement strand
ATTTCGAAAGTCCCCTTCAGGGGAATACAGAGTATCGGCGGAGCCAATTAGGGGCATACTCTTCACTCTTAGTTCTTATCTCTTCACTCTTTTCAGTCATGCGCATGTCCTGCCGAACCCAATACCGATACGCATTTGTGGCGGTAGAGTTTCTTCAGTTCTTCACGAGCGGGACCTAAGTATTGGCGAGGATCGAACCATTCGGGGTGATCGTGGAAGGTTTGACGGATGGCGGCGGTCATAGCCAGGCGTCCGTCGGAGTCGATGTTGATTTTGCATACGGCCGACTTAGAGGCGCGACGCAGTTCTTCTTCGGGGATACCGATGGCATCTTTCAGATTACCACCATATTTATTGATGGTCTCCACATACTGTTGAGGCACGGACGATGAACCGTGTAATACAATGGGGAAACCGGGGATGGCTTTTTCTATCTTTTCCAATATATCGAAGCGCAAAGGGGGCGGCACCAATACGCCTTCGGCATTGCGTGTGCATTGTTCGGGTTTGAACTTATTGGCTCCGTGCGATGTACCGATAGAGATAGCCAAGCTGTCTACTCCGGTCTTCGATACAAAGTCTTCCACCTCTTCGGGTTGGGTATACGTATGATGCTCGGCCATTACGTCGTCTTCAATTCCTGCCAACACGCCGAGTTCTCCTTCAACCGTTACATCGTACTTGTGGGCGTATTCTACTACCTTGGCGGTTAGTTCCACATTCTCGTTATAAGAGTGATGCGAGCCGTCTATCATTACGGATGAGAAGCCCATTTCGATACAGCTTTTACAAAGCTCGAAGGTGTCGCCGTGGTCTAAGTGAAGCACTATAGGGATGTTATTTCCCAATTCTTTGGCGTACTCAACCGCTCCTTGTGCCATGTAGCGCAGGATGGTTTGATTGGCATACTTGCGTGCCCCGCTCGATACTTGCAGGATAACGGGAGAATCCTCCTCCACACAAGCCTGGATGATGGCCTGCATCTGCTCCATGTTGTTAAAGTTGAACGCGGGAATCGCATACTTGCCTTCAAAGGCTTTCTTGAAAAGTTCGCGGCTATTAACCAAGCCTAATTCTTTAAAGCTTACCATAGTTCTGTCGTTTAATAAGTGAATTATAATAATGCGATGCAAAGATACAACTTTATTTACATGAAAACAGCCGGCAAGATAAAATACCAGCAAGCCGACGTGATAAAGCTGAGTATAATGCCTACCCCCACTATCAGGGAGCAGTACTTGGGATTCATATTATATTGGCTGGCAGTGAGGCTGGCAGTGATGTGCGACGACATGCCCGCCTCGAATACGCTTATCTGTGCCAAATCGCCTTTCGTGCCCAACAGCAAGGCCAACAGCAATACCAAGCAAGGCGCAAACAAGAGTTTGTAGGTCAAGCCAGCCGTCATCAATCGCCATTCGCGCTTGAAGGCGCCCAATTTCAGTTGTAAGCCGATGGAGAACAGAGCCATGGGCGACATGGTGGCCACCAGCTTATCGAATAAGGGGTTGGCCGCCGATATATCCATAAACAAAGGAAGAATTAAAGCTACGATACAAGCCAGAAAGGGTGGAAAGCGGAATATCTTTTTCAAGATAGCGCCCGCCGTTACTTGGTGCGCCTTTTCCGAGGAAGCTTTCATTATGGTAATCACGCCCACGGTAGAGAACAGGATAAACGTCATCTGGTCGAACACAACAGCATGTTGTATATACGATTCGCCATAGAAAGCCGAAATCATGGGGAAGCCGATGAAGGCCGTATTCCCCAATCCGCAGGTAACGAGTAATGCCGTGCGCGAACCTACCGATAATTTGCGCTTTCGGTCGTAGAACTGCACAAACAACCAGGCCCCGCACCATATCAGTATCGGCCCAAGGATGGAAATCAGAATATGAAAGCTCCATTCCACCTCGGGGATAAAGCGTAATGCCAAAGCGGGCAACGCCACATACAACACCCAGGCATTCACACTCTTGTGCGCACCCTCTGGCAATATCTTTAATTGCGAGAAGATTACCCCTGCCGCGATACAAATGAAAATCAGTACAAAATTGATCATAACCGGGCTTCTATTATCAGCGGGCAAAGATAGTGATTATTTAGAAATGTGGTTGTATTCAAGGGATTGAACCACTCGTATTTATTGATAAGTATCGCATTGCTTGTATCTCGCTAAAAAACACTACTTTTGAGCATCTTATTTTAAATGAAATGATTATGGAACCGCAAATGCTGCTGAAAGATCCCGGAGTATTCCCTTCAAACGAAGTGTTGAGGGCGACTCTTGGGGATAGTATATACAATGTGTTGGAGTTTTTTGTCGAGACAATCACAAGTGAAGAATATGGACTCGCACCGGAGTGGCGATTCTATAACGACGGTAAAGCATGGCTTTGCAAGGGCGTTCATAAGAAGAAGACGATTTTATGGCTTTCCATTTGGGAAGGATTCTTTAAGGTTAGTTTCTTTTTTACCGAAAAACATCTGGAAGGTATTGCCGCGTTAGAGATTTCCGAAACGATAAAAGAGGAGTTTGCCAGAGCAAAACCTGTCGGTCGCCTGATTCCGATGATTTTTGATGTGTGCAAAAAAGAGCAACTGGATGATTTGCTAACGGTTGTCCGTCATAAAAAGAGTTTGAAATGAACAGTATTGTAAAAGAAATAAGAGAAACACTTATCGACAGCATCGACCCCAAAGCGCTTGCCCGGTCCGATTATTTTTTCAAGCAAGGCGAAGCAGCAAAAGTGCATGGCGTAAAGATGGGAGAGGTAGGCAAAATCGCCAAGCTTGGATTCAAACAAATAGAGGGATTGCCCAAGCAGGAGATATTTGAGCTATGTGAAGAACTTTGGCAATCCGGCTATTTGGAAGAATCGGTTGTTGCCTGTCATTGGGCAGAATCGCTGCACAAGCAATATGAGCCTGCTGATTTTAAGATATTCGAACGTTGGGTACATGATTACCTGACCAATTGGGCGGATTGCGACACGTTGTGCAATCATACTATCGGCACGTTTGTTATGATGTATCCCGAACATATTTCGGAGTTAAAAAAGTGGGCGACTTCATCTAAACGATTTGTGAAACGGGCGGCGGCGGTTACGCTGATAATTCC
>DAIREI010000292.1:0-3123 GCA_036795675.1 Bacteroidales bacterium | reverse complement strand
ACGACGACGGCTATCAAGCCAAGGGAATCAACGAATTGATAAAGGCGTTGAAAGCCCTGGGCGAAGTGGTGGTCATCGCTCCCGACGGACCCCGCTCGGGCATGTCGAGCGCCATAACGGCTATTGGTCCTATCCGCATCAGCTTAATTTCGAAAGAAGATAATGTAACGATATATAAGTGTACCGGTACGCCGGTCGACTGTGTAAAGTTGGGTATCAATGAAATACTCGACAGAAAGCCCGACCTAATCGTGTCGGGTATCAACCACGGCTCCAACGCTGCCGTATGCGTCATCTACTCGGGAACGATAGGCGCTACCCTCGAAGGCTGTATCTTTGGAATACCCTCGCTGGGCGTATCGCTTACCGACCACGACCATGATGCCGACTTTACAGAAGCTGTGCGCTTCGGCAAGATGGTAGCCGCGAAAGTATTGGAAGAGGGGCTTCCCAAGGGGATATGCCTCAACCTGAACGTACCCGATGTACCCCATGTAAAAGGGTTGAAAGTATGCTCGCAAACCGAAGGCTACTGGGCCAAAGAGTTTATGCCGGCGCAAGACGCCTCGGGCAAACCCATCTACTGGCTTACCGGCTCGTTCTACAACGAAGACCCCGACAACGAAGCCAACGACGAGTGGGCGCTCAACAACGAATACGCTGCCTTAGTTCCCATCCAAGTGGATATGACGGCGCACCATTTCTTGGAGGATATAAGGCATTGGGAGGCGTAGGGAGTTAAGAGTGAAGAACTAAACGCCTCCCCTAAATCCCCTCCCAAGGAGGGGACTTTTAGGACTCCCCCTCTTTGGGAGGGGGCTGGGGGGAGGTGAAACATTAAACGATTACCATGAAATACTACCTCATCGTAGGCGAAGCCTCGGGCGACTTGCACGCTTCCAATCTGATGCGCGCTATTCTGGCGGAAGATAAGGAGGCGGAGTTCCGCTATTTTGGGGGCGACCTGATGCAGGCAGTAGGCGGTACCTTGGTAAAGCATTACCGCGAGATGGCTTACATGGGCTTTATCCCCGTGCTGATGAATGCCCGTACCATACTCCGCAACATGGACTTGTGCAAGAAAGACATCGAGGCATATAAGCCCGATCGGTTGATTTTGGTCGATTATCCCGGCTTCAACCTGAAGATTGCCAAGTACTTTAAGACGAAATCAGAATATGCTGTTCCGCGAATTACCTATTATATATCGCCAAAGATATGGGCGTGGAAAACTTACCGTATCAAGTCGATAAAGCAATACATCGACCAAATGCTCTGTATTCTGCCCTTCGAGGTCGACTTCTACAAGAAGTACGATTACCCCATTAGCTATGTGGGAAACCCTACGGTGGATGCCGTGGCCGAATTTAAGAAGAACATGAGCAATGAGTTGCCGCTTAATCTTCCTGATAATAAACCCATTATTGCCCTATTGGCGGGAAGTCGCAGGCAAGAGATTAAGGACAACCTGCCTGTGATGCTGCAAGCGGCGCTTCCCTTTACCGGCTATCAATTGGTAATAGCGGGCGCGCCGGGCATTGAGCCTGCTTACTACGATTCATTTATCCAAGGGCTGCCTGTAAGCATCGTATATAACCGTACCTATGCCTTGCTCAATCAGTCGCATACGGCTTTGGTTACTTCGGGAACTGCCACATTGGAGACGGCGCTCTTTCGTGTGCCGCAGGCGGTGTGCTACAAAACACCCGTCAAGCATATTGTGAGCTTTGTGTTCAAGCATTTCTTCTCCTGCCCCTACATCTCGCTCGTCAACCTGATTGCCGATAAAACCGTGGTACAGGAACTATTCGGCAAATACTTCTCGGAGCAACAAGTGCATGACGAACTCAACCGCCTTCTCAACGACCAAGCCTATCGCAATACCATGCTCGGCAATTACGACGAAGTGATTGAGGCATTGGGCGATCCGGGCGCATCAGAACGCGCTGCACGATTGATTCAATAACATCGGCACATCAAAATAATTTCTTTATTTTCTTCCCTATTATTCTTATTTTTATTAACTTTGCAACAAAGTAGCTGATAGCTGTTAGCCGGTAGCTGTTGGCAGAGATGCAATGCATTGCGTCTCTACCAAAGCAAAGGGTGTACACCTTTTAACCCCGACACTGTAGACCCTCGAACTTCGACACTGTACACCCTCGAACACCAAGGGTCTACACCTTTAAAGTCTCCTTCCCTATTCAGAAATCTCAGCAAACCTAATTTTCTCTCTTACTAAAATAGGTTTATAGCTTCATGATAATACGATTGAATTTTATTTACAGGATACGAGATTAAAACGGCTTTGTTCTTTCAACGGGATTATCAACTCGGCATTAAACTCTTAGTTCTTAGTTTTTAGTTTTTAGTTCTGAATTTATTATCTTTGCGGCCATGGAAGTCATCAAAACAATAAAAGAGCTTCAGGCAAAGCTGGATGAGTGCCGGAGCGAGAATAAATCCATCGGCTTCGTCCCTACCATGGGGGCTTTGCACCGAGGGCATATCTCGTTGGTGGAGCGCTCGGTGGCGGAGAACGACGCTACGGTAGCAAGTGTTTTTGTCAATCCTACCCAATTTAATAATAAAGAAGACCTGGAGAAGTATCCGCGAACGGGAGAGGCCGACTTGGCTATGCTGAAAAAAGCGGGAACAGACATCGTGTTTGTCCCTACGGTGGAAGAAATGTACCCCGAGCCGGATAAGCGTCAATTCGATTTTGGAAAACTTGCCACGGTAATGGAGGGTCAATTTCGCCCGGGTCATTTCAACGGGGTGGCGCAGGTGGTAAGCCGGTTGTTTGATATTGTAAAACCCGACAGGGCCTATTTCGGAGAGAAAGATTTCCAGCAATTGGCTATTATCCGCGATATGGTGAAGCAGTTGGGGCTAAAGGTGGAAATAAAAGGCTGCCCCATCGTGCGCGAACCCGACGGCTTAGCCATGAGCAGCCGCAATATGCGACTGAGCGATGAGCTTCGTAAGGAGGCCGCCGGCATATCCCAAGTGCTTTTTAAGAGCAAAGAAATATACAAAGAATACGCGGTGTCTGCATTAATCCTCCGGGTGCTGGACCATATCAATGCGCTCGACGGCATCAATGCGGAATACTTCGAGATA
>DAIREI010000291.1:0-3123 GCA_036795675.1 Bacteroidales bacterium | reverse complement strand
GCGATAATCGCTCATGTAATAATACAAAGCCGCAGATTTATTATAAGCTTCGATAATCTTTTTCTGCTGCTCAACATCGGCGTCTTTTGCATTGGCATTGATAACAGTGTTATAATAAGTCAAGGCAGTCTCGAAATCATTCCCATTATAGTAATAATCGCCTGTGTCAAGAAGTTGTTGTATGGAAAGCTGTTTGAGATTTGAAATAAAATTGTCGTTTTGAAGTGAATTGGGAAAAAGATTTTGAGCATAACCGGTCGATCCGAAACCAAGACATTGCTTTGATTGCAATAGTTGCAAAGCAGCAAATATCATTAAGACTATGATAGGGTGTGCTATCTTTTTCATAAATCGGCGTTTTTGATTGTATTACTGCAAAGGTATCATTTTTTTTTAACCAAAAAAGGACGCATCGTATTGTGCGTCCTTTTGTTTTCCTCCTTTATTTACTTCTTGGAGGTTAAATCTTTTTTGCTTGGGAACTTTTACCCTAAATAGCTTTTTAGCAAGTCGTTCTTGTTACTTGTCTTGAGTCTTCTGATGGCTTTTTCTTTAATTTGCCTTACGCGTTCGCGCGTCAGACCAAACTTGTCGCCAATCTCTTCGAGCGTTAACTCTTGGCAGCCGATCCCGAAGAACATCATGATGATGTCTCGTTCGCGGTCGCTCAAGGTGGAGAGTGCGCGCTGGATTTCCTTCGAAAGCGATTCGTTCATCAGCGTGCGGTCAGACATGGGTGCGTCGTCGTTGACCAGCACGTCCAACAGGCTGTTGTCTTCGCCTTCTACGAAAGGAGCGTCCACCGAGATGTGACGGCCGGAAACCTTCAGTGTATCGGAAATCTTGTCTACCGGGATGTCCAGTTCATGAGCCAGCTCTTCGGGTGAAGGGCGACGCTCATGCTCCTGTTCAAACTTTGAAAAAGCCTTGGTAATCTTGTTCAGACTACCTACCTGATTCAAAGGCAGACGTACAATCCTCGACTGTTCGGCCAAGGCTTGCAAGATAGATTGCCGAATCCACCATACTGCATAAGAGATAAACTTAAACCCGCGGGTCTCGTCGAACTTTTCGGCAGCTTTAATCAATCCCAGATTCCCTTCATTAATCAGGTCGGGAAGACTAAGCCCCTGGTTCTGGTATTGTTTTGCCACTGAAACGACGAAACGCAGATTGGCGCGCGTCAGTTTTTCCAATGCAGCCCCGTCGCCTCTCTTAATGGCTTGTGCCAACTCCACTTCCTCTTCTACGGTAATAAGGTCTTCACGCCCTATTTCCTGAAGATACTTGTCGAGAGAAGCGCTTTCGCGATTGGTGATTGATTTGGTGATTTTTAATTGCCTCATTCAATAATAATTTATATAGAGATATTGAAAAGAACTTGTAAAGATAATACATCTTATGCAGTTTTCCAAATATTTTAACGTGTTATTTATTCAAATCTATCGCAAAATAGATTACATTACCGTCGTTATAGCAACCGCGTACAAACAAGCCGCGGTCATCGGGATCTTGCTTAAGTACGGTGTTTACTATATCTTCCACTTCTTCGGGAGTAGATACTTTGATGCGGTTGAGCGTAAGCAGGATAAATCCTTTCTTTATACCGGCCTCTTTCAGTTTGCCGTCGCTCAAGGCAGTAATTTCCACCCCGTAGTCGATGCCGAACTCTTTGCGCTTTTCGTCCGAAAGTTCTTGCATCGTTACGCCCAATACATCGTCGGCTTTCAGTATCTTAACTACTTCGGTAGTACCTTGATCATTCTTCAGTTCTACCTTATAATTCTCTGTCTTGCCGTTGCGATTCACTTCTACATCCACCTTTTGTCCGGGGTTGTAGAGACTGATTTGGGCTCTCAATTCACTATAATTCTTTATCTTGTTGCCATTGATGGCTGTGATTACATCGCCTTCTTTAATGCCTGCTTTTTCGGCGGAACTCTTCGATGAGAAGCCGCCCACGTATACGCCTTGCTTCACTTTCAACTTTTCGTAAGTATCGGGTTGGGCCTCTTTTAATGCGGCAAGTTCAATAACCGAAACACCCAGCAAGCCGCGCTGAACAGCACCGTGTTCTTTCAGGTCGGTCACTACTTTCTTAACCAGATTTACCGGAACGGCAAATGAGTAGCCCACAAAGTTTCCGGTTTCGGAATAAATGGCCGTATTAATGCCTACCAATTCGCCCCGGGTATTGACCAAGGCACCGCCGCTATTGCCGGGATTTACGGCCGCATCGGTCTGGATGAAGGCCTGAACCTTGTCTTGTACCGAGCCACTTCGTCCGTAATTATATCCGCCCAACACGTTGCCGCGACCTGTGGCGCTGACGATACCAGCTGTAACCGTCGATTTCAGATTGAAGGGATTACCTACGGCCAGCACCCATTCGCCCACTTTCAAGGAGTCGGAATCGCCGAAAGGGATAACCGGGAAGTCATTTCCCTCTATCTTCAGCAGGGCAATGTCGCTGGCGCTGTCGCCACCAATAAGTTTGGCTTTGTACACTTCGCCGTCGTTGGTGGTGACTTCAATCTCGTCGGCGCTCTCAATCACGTGGTTGTTGGTTACGATATAACCATCTCGCGAAATGATTACCCCCGACCCGAAGCCCACTCTCGGTTGCATCTGATACTGCGGGTTCTGACCTCCGAAAAAGAACTCGAAAGGATCGAAATACCTTCTTTGATTCCGTTGGCTCGCTTTGGCTACCGACTTAATATGCACTACAGCATGAACGCTTTGATCGGCAGCTTGAGTAAAATCAATATTCTCGGCAGCCACCGTATACCCTACGGGATAGTAGCCGCTTTGGTCGAATGCACTGCCATCATAAACAACGGGCTGATTTTTGCCGTTAATATAGGAATATATCCCCACGCCAATCAATGCACTGAGGACTCCTATCAGCAAGAAGCTAAAAAATAGTTTCCAATTCGATTTCATAATATTATGTTTTTAATTAATGTGTACACGCTTTCTCAATTCTATCTATACAAATAACGTGCAAGAAGCGTAATCGTTTAATCGGATTTGCCATTTTTAACCCTGAAAAAAGCAGATTAAGCCAATTTAACACAAAGAGTCTGACATAGAGACAAGTTGGCTGCAACGAAAAGCGGG
>DAIREI010000290.1:0-3131 GCA_036795675.1 Bacteroidales bacterium | reverse complement strand
AAATAATAATGTATATTTGCATAATAAATTACTAAAAATTTCACACCATGAGAGGAAAAATCACGCTAATTGCTTCATTATTTATTTTCTTATTTATATTTAGCGCCTGTAAATCGAAACAAGAGAGCTATCAGGCCTCGTACGATACTGCTAAATCGAAACCCACGGTATATGTAGTGGAAGAAATGTCTGCTGCAGAAAAACCTGTATATGAAGAGCCTGAACAAAAAGAAAGACTGACTACCATAAGCGGTCCTGCGGTGAGCGCCTACAGCGTAGTTATCGGTAGTTTTGTAAACAGAACCAACGCTACGGGCCTGCAAGAAAGAATGGAAAGACAAGGCTATACACCCACACTTGCCCGCAACGAAAAGGGAATGTATCGCGTTATTCTCTCCACCTTCAAAGATGAATCATCAGCCCAACGATTTAAGAACGAGATCATCAAGAAATACGATCCCGACTTCTTCGATGCCTGGGTGCTGGAGCAGGAATAACTAAGAGTTAAGAACTAAGAGTTAAGAACTAAGAGTTAAGAACTAAGAGTTAAGAACTAAAAGTTCGCGCGAAACGATTCAATTCTTCACTCTCAACTCTTAGTTCATAGTTCTTGAAAATCCGGTATCTCCTTCACAAAAGAATACCCTCCTTCTTCATTCCTTGCACAACAGTAATGCGAGAGGCCGTTGCTTATCACCAACCAGGGCACATTGAGCACATGATTGTAGCGAGCCAATTGGTCGAAAGTATCCTGGGTGATTTCAATAGTTGGTGCTTTAAATTCGATGATCATCACCGGACGGAGATGCTTATCGTAGAGTACCGTATCGCATCGCCGGGCAAGTTTGCCCAATTCTATGCAGACTTCGTTGGCCAATAAGCCTTCGGGGTATCCTTTATATTCAATCAAGAACGAGACAAAAGATTGCCTTACTTCCTCTTCGGGAGTGAGCCTTACATACTGCTTGCGCAGCCGGTCGTAGACATAGGTCTTGCCCGTCTTGGCCTTGATTATAAGTTTAGCAGTAGGAAGATTCAGTTTCGACATGAATATTACGGATTTTATTACTAAATTTGTGCTCCATTCAGCCCTCAAAATTAATAAAAGATGAAGACAAAACAAGAAATAGTGAATAACTGGCTGCCCAGATACACCAAACGCTCGTTGGACGACTTTGCCGAATACATCTTATTGACCAACTTTAACCGCTATGTAGAGATCTTTGCCGACTACTACAAAGTGCCTATCTTGGGGCAAGACGGCAATATGCCCAATGCCTCGGCCGACGGGATTACCATCATCAACTTCGGGATGGGATCGGCTAATGCGGCTACTATTATGGACCTGCTGGGCGCCATCGAACCGAAAGCGGTGCTCTTCCTCGGAAAATGCGGGGGCATAAAAAAGGTAAACCGGCTGGGCGATTATATCCTACCCATAGCCGCCATACGTGGCGAAGGTACATCGGACGACTATTTCCCTTCTGAAGTGCCCTCCCTGCCTGCCTTCAACCTGCTTCGTGCCGTATCCACCACTATCCGCGACCGGAACAGAGATTACTGGACCGGAACGGTTTACACCACCAACCGCCGGGTGTGGGAACACGACGAAGCGTTCAAAGACTACTTACGCAGGATTAGAGCCATGGGTGTGGATATGGAGACCGCCACCCTCTTTACCGTGGGCTTTGCCAATCACATCCCTACGGGTGCGTTACTATTGGTAAGCGACCAACCCATGATTTCGGAAGGAATAAAGACCGACGAAAGCGACCGGTTAGTGACGGAAAACTTTGTGGAAGACCACGTAATGGTGGGCATAAAGGCGCTGAAATCAATTATAGAGAATAAACAGACGGTGAAACACTTACGCTTTGAGTGGTAATATGGCAGGCGAATCTACTTTCCCCGAAATAAAGCAACGTATCCTGCAAAAGGAGTTTGCTCCCGTTTATTTGCTTCAGGGTGAAGAGCCTTACTTTGTCGACCAACTTACCGACCTGATTATCGAGCAGGCGCTGGACGAAAGCGAGCGCGACTTCAACCAAACCATTGTCTATGGCTTAGAGACCGATGCCGGCACTGTGATTAATGCATGCAAGCGCTACCCCATGATGGCCGAGCGGCAATTGGTGATTGTAAAAGAGGCGCAAAGCATGAAAGACCTGTACGAGTTGGTGCATTATGTAAAGAATCCGCTGGCATCGACCATACTCGTAATCAATTATAAATACGGCAAAGCCGACGGACGCAAGCCCTTCACCAAAGCCGTAGCCGACGCAGGCATAGTGTACGAATCGAAGAAGTACTACGAGAATCAGATTCCTTCATTTATTCAAACCTACTTGCGAGAAAGAGAAACGGGCATCGACCCTAAAGCCTCGCAATTACTTACCGACTACCTGGGTACCGACATCAGCAAAGTAACCAACGAACTGGATAAACTTATCATCCTGCTTACGGGAGAAAAAAAGCACATCACTCCCGACCTGATAGAACAGAACATAGGCATAAGCAAAGACTTCAACAACTTTGAACTGCAAAAAGCCATCGCCAACAAAGATGCTTTCAAGGCCAACCAGATTGCCCGCTACTTCGACAAGAACCCGAAGAACAATCCCTTTGTAAGGACAATAAATGCCCTCTTCGGCTTTTTCTCCAACCTGATGATATGCCAATTTGAGCCGGACAAGTCGCCCGATAACCTAAGGCAAGTATTGGGCTTCCGCACCAACTTCCAACTTACCGACTACCTGTCGGCCATGCGCCACTACAAGCCCATGAATACCATGCAAAATATCGCCCTCATCCGCGAATACGACGCCAAAAGCAAAGGCTTCAATAATCCCGGTACACCACCGGGCACGCTGCTGGTGGAATTGCTGCATAAGCTCATGAATTAGTGGAATTGGCACGCGGATGAACACGGATTAATCAGATTAACGCGAATAATCAGTTATTTGCCATTGCGAACTTGATTCGCAATCTCCTGATAATAAAATGAGATTCATTGTTATCTATTATCTATGTGCCATTAGCGACGATTTTAATTCTTATCTCTTCACTCTTACTTCTTCACTAATAACAATAACCCCGCAAATTTCGCAGCCGCGGGGTCTCTTTTCCGGTTT
>DAIREI010000289.1:0-3168 GCA_036795675.1 Bacteroidales bacterium | reverse complement strand
ACCGTACAAAACGCATCTACAAACGGAGTTACAAGGAACAGCTAAACCGATTCGGCAGGACATCCGAGTCTTAAGTTTTAAAAGCGATAAATCGGCTCATGCAAAATAGGTTTGTTGAGCTTCTAAAATAAGCTTGCCGGATAGTCGAAACAGGGAAGAAGACTTGAAAGGTGTAGACCCTTGAGGTGAAAGGGTGTACAGTGTCGCCGTCCGAGGGTCTACAGTGTCGGCGTTAAAGGGTGTACAGTGTCAGGCTTCGCCTCCCCATAAATTCGGCCCCCTATATCCCCCTAAAGGGGGACTTCCTAAGTCGCCGCTCTCAAAAGCCCCCTTCAGGGGGTTGGGGGCAAAGATAGCTATCTCGCACAAAAGTACTAAAAAACAATGAGAGATTTGATATAATTAACATAAAAAATCTTTTTATATTCGGGTCGATGCTTATTATGTCGGACTAATCAATACATTTGCGACTGAATCAATTTGTATCGCATGAAACCCTTTCTGTGTTTATCTTGGTTTGCCTTGCTTCTCTTCGTGAGCGCCGTCTCTTTGTCGGCTCAAGAAGTTGATTTATACAAAGGTTTGGTGAAGGAGTCGATAGACATGAGTATTATCGACGAACTGAAAAAAATGGAAGGCAACCTCAATCCCTTTACAAATCCGATTGAACTCGACGCCAATAAGCGCTACTTGCCCCGCTTGGGTTACAACTACGAATTGAATGCACTCTTCAACGATAATCCCTTTGAAGTGAAAGACGGTCATTTCTCTATCTCGTCTAATGTTACGGCTTGGTACACCAATGTGGAAAGCTTCGACCGCACTTCTACCGACTCGGCAGTAGACATTATTGCCAACGGCATACTAACTCCTTTGGGCGCGCTGGGGACGTTTAATATCATCGCCTTGGCCTACTACCTGATGGACATAGGCGTGCTTCCAAACGAACCTTTCGTCCCGAAAGAAGAAAAGAAGCATAAAAGATTAAGAGAAATAAAGAGTATTTATAATATTGATTAATAGCTTTATACTTATTATCATTATTTAGAAATAATATAAATACAATACTGTGTATTGCAAAGTACTAAATAGTTCATATATTTGCACCGGAAGAAATAATATCTAATCGGTGTAACGAAAATAGAATTGTTTCGTCATTATAATATAAAGCGTTTATTACATACCCTAATGATAAAACTGGAAAACGTCAACAAGACATACTTCAACGGCGCTCCGCTGCATGTATTAAAAGGAATAGACCTGGAAATAAAACAAGGCGAGATGGTCTCCATCATGGGAGCCTCCGGTTCGGGTAAGTCTACACTCCTTAATATATTGGGCATCCTCGATACCTACGATGACGGCAACTACTACCTCGATGGGACGCTTATCCGCGACCTGAGCGAGACACGCGCCGCCGAGATGCGCAACAAGATGATAGGATTTATCTTTCAGTCGTTCAACCTGATCAATTTTAAGAATGCGATGGAAAACGTAGCCCTGCCGCTTTATTATCAGGGAATGAAGCGCAAAAAACGCAACCGCATCGCCATGGAATACCTCGACAAGATGGGGCTGAAAGAGTGGGCAGACCACATGCCCAACGAGCTATCGGGCGGACAAAAGCAGCGCGTAGCCATTGCACGCGCCCTGATTGCCAAGCCCCAGATTATCCTGGCCGACGAACCTACGGGAGCCTTAGACAGTAAAACTTCGGAAGAGGTGATACAACTGTTGCGCGAGGTGAACAATGAGGGCATGACCATGATTATAGTAACCCACGAACACAGCGTAGCCGCCGCCACCGACAAAATTATCCGATTGAAAGACGGCGTCATCGAATCGATAACCGATAACACGCTAATCCATGTTTAGCATCGAGAATTGGGCTGAAATCTTCAGCTCTATGAAGAAAAACAAACTGCGCACCTTCCTCACCGGATTCGCTATCTCGTGGGGTATCCTGATGTTCTGTTTACTATTGTCGGCAGGCAACGGACTGAGAAACGGCATGACCACCTCGTTCGGCACCCGTTCGGTAAACAGCATACAGTATTGGGGGCGTCTCACCTCCATCCCTTTCGAAGGATTTCCCGATAGAAGACCCATTAAGTTGGACGACAAAGATATAGACTACATCGGCGCCGGTGTACCTGAAGCGCTGGAAATCTCGCCCATGATATTTGTCAACCCTACGCTTACCTACGGCGATAAAACCACAAGCAGCAGCTTTCAAGGAGTGGATGTAGACTTTGCTGCCATCAACGGAATCACCATAAAAGACGGACAGGGGCGCTTTATTAATGCTATGGACCTGAAGGAGAACCGCAAGGTAGCTGTCGTTAACGAGCGCATAAAAGAAGTGCTATTTAATAATGAGAACCCGGTGGGCAAGATGATTATTGCCGATAAGCTCAGTTATACCGTTATAGGCGTGTACCATGAGCAGGCCTGGGGTAACGACGAGAAAGCCTACATCCCCATAACTACCGCCCAACTCTTGTATCGCGGCGGACACGGATACGACGATATTTCGTTCACCCTGAAAGGCCTGAAGACAAAAGAAGATAATGAAGCCTTCGAAACGCGCTTCCGCGAAGACCTATCGCATTTGCATCATTACGACCCCGAAGATAAGCGAGCCATAGGGATATGGAACCAGTTGCAGAACTACCTGCAGTTTGTGGGCTTGTTCAACGGCATATCGGCCTTTATTTGGATTATCGGCGTAGGCACGCTCATTGCCGGTATGGTAGGCGTAAGCAACATCATGCTCATAACCGTGCGCGAACGTACCCGCGAGATAGGCATCCGTAAGGCACTGGGAGCTAAGCCCCGGTCTATCTTGGGCAGCATACTGATGGAGTCGATATTCATTACCTCATTGTTCGGTTATATCGGGATGTTCCTCGGCGTGGGATTGGGCGAATTGGTCACCTCCATACTCAATCAACCGGGATTGGAAGAGACGAAAAATATTATCAACAACCCTACCATTGATGTAAACGTGGCGCTCGGAGCCATGGGCGTATTGATATTCTCCGGAGTGCTGGCCGGCTATTTCCCCGCACTGAAAGCAGTAAAAATATCGCCGGTAGAGGCTATGCGGATGGAATAGAACTAAAAGATAAGAACTAAGAGTTAAGAGTAAAAAATGAAGAATTAAAG
>DAIREI010000288.1:0-3172 GCA_036795675.1 Bacteroidales bacterium | reverse complement strand
GTCGGAAGCCGACACCGATAATGTGGCCGGCTCTCATTCGGGCAATTACTACCTGCAGTTCGACTACAAGTTGAACAACAACGACCGGTTAGGCATCTATTACCAGCATTTCTTCGAAGACGGATCGAGCATGAACCCGCGCACCTTTATGGATATGCTGCTGGGCATTCAATATAAAACAGGAAAGCAACAATTAGTATCCAATGTGCTTTTCGAATACCTCTATACTCGCAACCAGGCAGGCTCAGTACACTTTGTAACGATGGACGATGAGCATGCCGACCTGCGCAAAAAGGAGACCGGCAACGACGACTATTACAACAATACCGATTATAACCAAGGCCCTTCGCATTACGGCCGGTCAATGGGAACGGCTTTGCTCCTCTCGCCCGAGTACAATAATGATGGGAGTGTAAACTTCAGGAGTAGCCGGATAAGGGCTTTCCACTTGGGGATGGAGGGTTATTTTCTTCCCGAGCTTCAATATCGCCTGCTACTTACTGCCGGGCAGTCTTGGGGGCGCTACTATGTACCTTTCACCAAAGTGAAGAAAGGCTTTGCCTCGTCGCTTGAGTTGCTTTACACCCCGGCAAAGATAAAAGACTTTGAAGCGAAACTCGCTATCGGATATGACAACGGCCAATTCTTCGGAGGAGACACCTTCGGAGGAGGGATAACCTTATCCAAGCGAGGCATTATCTTTTCAAAATAAATATGAATAATTCCTGTACCCAACACCTCGACTTCCGTACTGCCGCCTATTATACCTTGGGCTGTAAACTCAACTTTGCCGAAACCTCAACCATTGGCCGCCTCTTGGCCGAACAAGGCATACGCAAAGTTTCGCCCGGCGAAAAGGCCGATGTATGCGTGGTTAATACCTGTTCGGTTACCGAACTGGCCGATAAGAAGTGCCGCCAAGCTATACGCCGCATCAAAAAGCAACACCCCGGCTCGTATATGATAGTGACCGGCTGTTACGCCCAACTAAAGCCTGCCGAAGTGAGCGAGATAGAGGGTGTAGACCTGGTATTGGGCGCCGACCAGAAAGGTGATATATTTAAGTTCCTCGAAGAGATGGATAAGAAACAAGACGCTATATCTGTAACGCCGATAAAAGACGTAACGCGATTCATTCCCTCTTGCTCGAGCGACGACCGCACCCGCCATTTCTTGAAAGTGCAAGACGGTTGCGATTATTATTGCTCTTATTGTACTATTCCTTTTGCACGAGGAAGGAGCCGCAACGGAACCATTGCCGAGCTGGTGGATATGGCGCACAAGGCAGGCGAGGAGGGTGGCCGCGAGATCGTGCTTACGGGAGTAAATATAGGCGACTTCGGCAAGACTACCGGCGAAACGTTTTTCGACCTGATACAAGCCTTGGATAAGGTGGAGACCATCGATCGCTTCCGCATCTCGTCTATCGAACCCAACTTGTTGACCGACGAGATTATCGCTTTCGTATCGCAATCCCGGCGCTTTGCTCCTCACTTCCATATTCCCCTGCAATCCGGCTCCGACGAGGTGTTGAAACTGATGCGCCGCAAGTACGATACCGCGCTGTTCGCTTCTAAGATACATAAAATAAAAGAGTTGATGCCTCATGCCTTCATTGGTGTAGACGTGATAGTGGGTACTCGAGGCGAAACGCAGGAATACTTCGACGAGACTTACTGCTTCCTCGAAGGCCTGCCCCTGTCGCAACTTCATGTATTCAGCTACTCTGAGCGGCCGGGTACAAAAGCATTGAACATAACCCCCGTGGTGTCTCCGCAAGAGAAACACGAGCGAAGCCGGGAACTTATCGAGCTATCCGAGAGAAAGACCAAGGCTTTCTATCAAGCGCAACAAGGCACTACCCACCGCGTGCTATGGGAACACACCCGCCGGGGCAAGATGATGCACGGCTTCACCGAGAATTACATCAAGGTAGAGACACCCTATAATAAGGAACTGATTAATAGCTTTTCGGAGGTGGTGTTGGGTGAGTTTGACGAAGAGGGAATGATATGTCGGACTAACGGATAAGAACAAAGGCCGACCCATCACGAGTCGGCCTTCGCTTACTTTGTATTTAATGGAAGGATAAATTATCTCTTCAAAAAGCGATTGTTGTGCTTATGCGCTGTATGAGATATTCTTTCGCCTACCTTCTTGTTTTTATTTATCCGGATAGATTTGGCCGGACTTATGTAGTCGGTATCGTCATAAAAATAGAGTGAGCCTTGGAAGTCTCCTTCTATTTTGTAATCCAGGTCGTCTTTAAATCGGAAGCTGAATGTGTATTCATCTCCTTCGTGCGATGCATCGAGGTAGCCGGTAGTAAGCGGCGCAAAGGCGACCATGCTGCCATCTTCATACTTATAATACCAACTGTGTTCTTCCCAAAACATTCCCATCCATCCTTGTTCTATGGTATAAGGTTCGTGAGTTTTGTTTACGTTATATCTGCCATGAGGCAATATCTTATCTCCCGCGATAAGATTGGAATAAAGCTCCATCAGAATGTATTCGCCCGATACGATGTATCCTTCCTCGTCTACCACAACGTCACTTCCAACCAACATTATTTCCCAATAGTCGGTGTTTTCGCTATCTTGTCCAAAATAGGCTAACCCGCTATAATCGGTATCGAAGAAATTCATTAGTACATTATTGTTCAATGTGCTGAATGGTGGTTCCGGTTCTTTCTGCCTTCTGTCTTGTACCTCTATTTCTCCTTTATATTGGGCTTTGATTACTTGTGTTTCGCCATTGAGCATGTTTGCCGTAACATTCATATCGAAAGTGAAGACATTACCCTCCCTGCTTATTTTCACTGTGCCGTCAACCAACGGGTAGAAATCGTAATGCCCTTTGATGGCATATGCCGAAGAGGCCCAATAGCCGTCGCTGCGTTCGTAACCGAGGTTGAAGGTCTGCATATTGCCGGTCAGTTCTCCTACGTAAACACCTTCGGCAGGAAGCAATAGTATCTCGTCTATTACTTCGGCATTGAGGTCGATGTATATCTGTATGGCATCTTCTGTAACGGAAGGATCGTAAAACTTAGACGGGTCTATATCATAAAAGAAGAAAGAATAATTGCCCTGAAGCACCTCGGGATAGGGATAGCCATAGTAATAGGCTTCGTAATAGGTCATAGTTATCGCAGGCTCTTCCGGCTCTT
>DAIREI010000287.1:0-3174 GCA_036795675.1 Bacteroidales bacterium | reverse complement strand
CCGACTTGTTAGAATCGAGACTTTACATAAAAAATAACCACTGATTGTTTTGGACAAAATTGACCTTATTTCTTGTCCAACGATCTCCACACGTACCAGATATATCCCAATACAAAGGGAATAAACAATGATACGATCGACATGGTTTTCAACGTAAACAAGCTCGACGAGCTGTTGGCTATCGTCAACGAGCTTTGCATGTCTACCAACGAGGGGTAATAAGAAGTGTGATTAAATCCGGCTATAAGCAGCACTACAAGCACAACCATTACCGTACCGAAACCGGCATACCAAATGCCATAAATGAACTTGGGTTGCAACCAGCTTCGCACAAAACCGTAGAGCACCAATACCACACCTATCAATAAGATACCCAGCGCCCAAGGCATAGCCAAGAGGTTGTGCCAGTACTTAAACGATTCTATGCTTATCACTCCGGTAACGGGGTCTTCCGTCCAACCGTTTTTCAATAACAGTTTAATCAAGTAAGGGAGGAAGAGTACCAAAAATAATGCAGCATTGATAAGTAATTGCTTCCGTGCTTTCGCCCGTATTTCATCATGCTGTATGTTATTAATAAAGTAGAGACAGGCCAAGCTGCGCACGAGGAAGAAGATTGCCAATCCCAACACTACATTCCAGGGGTTGGCCACGGCTTCCAATCCGTGCCAGGGGCTGGCCCATGACGATATGATCGGTTGCGCCACATCGGCAATATTAGATTTATTGATGACGAATTCGGCTCCAAAGAAAAAAGTGGATACCGCTGCACCCAACAATACTGGGCCTAATACGCCATTGAGGAAAAGGAAGAACTTGTAGGTGCTATTGCCCAACAGATTCCCTTTCTTGGCGATAAATTCGTAAGATACGGCCTGTATTACAAAACTGAGCAGAATGAGTATCCATACCCAATAAGCTCCGCCAAAGCTAGTGGAATAGAAGAGGGGGAACGAAGCAAAGAAGCCCGCCCCAAACGTAACCAATGTAGTAAAAGTTATCTCCCACTTCATCTTCAACGACCTTAGGAGCATATTCAATTCAGGCTCCTTCTTTCCTAATGTATAGATAAGTGATTGCCCTCCCTGTACAAACATCAGGAACACGAGAAGCGCTCCCAGCAGGGAAATAATAAACCACCAGTAATGTTGATAAAATGAATAATCCATGATGATATGTTGTTTAATGTTTAGCGTTCAGCGTTTAATGTTCATTGTAGAGACGCTTTGCGCCAACTCTTAGTTTTTAGTTCTTAACTTTTTCTTCCTTCTCGGGTCCGCCCTTGATTTGCTTCACCAAAATGCCTATCTCGGCGACAAACAGCACCGTAAACAGGATGGCAAAAATAGCAAAGGTCAGTTGTACAGCACCCGTACTGATATTAGAGACTGCGGCTTGCACAGGCAGAATATCTTGTATAGCCCAGGGTTGACGGCCTACTTCGGCCACTACCCAGCCGGCTTGCGAACAAATGTATGCCAGTGGTATTGATAGTAGGGAGATCCATAGTATTGTCTTGTTCTTTAGCTTATCCCTTGCCACCAATATCCATACCAGAATAAATAGCAATAGGAAGTAGCCGGCCAAAATAACCATGATACGGAAGGAATAAAAGACTAAGCCCACGGGAGGGATAGCGTCTTCGGGCGACTGGAAATAACCGTATCCGAAGTACTCGAAGTTTTTGTCCATCTCTACCCTTAATTTTCCTGCCAGCTCTTCATTTCCGGCTTTCTTTGCCTCGCGGTATTTACCGAAGGCCTCGCGCGCAATGGTACCCCGCCGCATCTTCTCTTCTACCGACAAGGCTTTGCCATTGGGGGTATCGTAGCCACCTTCGATGATGTCTTTTATCCCCGGGACAAAGGAGTTGAGATCGCGATTGGCAAGGAATGACAACAACTTAGGAAACTCAATCTTAAATAGGAAGGCATCTTTCTCGTCGTTATACTTTTTGCCGGGAGTTAGTAAGCCCACGCCTACCAATCCGGCTCCTTCGCTGCCCTCGTATAAGCCCTCCATGGCCGCTAACTTCATCGGCTGTTTTTGTGCTACCTGATGACCGGCACCGTCGCCTGTTATCCAGGCAAAAATAATACCTATCGCTCCTACAATCACGGCCACTTTAATGCTGTCCATCGCAAAAGTCTTCTCGCGTTTCTTAAGCAAGAACCAACTGCTTATTCCTAATACAAAAGCAGCTCCTACTGTCCACGAAGAGAGCACGGTATGGAAGAATTTGTTGACCGCTACGGGCGATAGCACTAAGGCCCAGAAGTCGTTCATCTCATTACGTCCCGCATCGGGATTAAATTCCATCCCTACCGGATACTGCATCCAGGCGTTGGCAATCAAGATCCACACCGCCGACAGGGTAGCTCCTATCGCCACCAGCCAGGTAGAGGTGAGGTGGAAGCCCTTGCTTACTTTGTTCCATCCGAAGAACATTACGGCAATAAACGTGGCTTCCATAAAGAAAGCAAAGATACCTTCGATAGCCAATGGGGCACCGAAGATATCGCCGACAAAGAAACTGTAATTCGACCAATTGGTGCCGAATTCAAATTCCAATACCAATCCGGTAGCCACTCCGAAAGCGAAGTTTATACCGAATAATTTCATCCAAAACTTGGCTGTGCGTTTCCATTTTTCTTTGCCGGTGCGGTAATACAACGTCTCCATTACAGCCATTATTACCCCCAAACCCAGCGTGAGCGGAACAAACATCCAATGGTACATGGCCGTTAGTGCAAACTGCGCCCTCGACCAATCAATCAATGAAACATCAATCTGACTCATCTGAAAAGTTTTTAGTGTTAGTACTATGATTTTTTGTTAGTTGTTCAATCACATATTCACCCTTCTCTTCTTCGGTATCGAAACGACTGCCTAAATAATTAGGGAAGAAAAAGACTTTAAGTATGGCAAACATGATAAATAATTTGAGGATAATGATAACCCAAAGCGTTTTGCCCCAGGTCATATTACGAAAGCCTTCTACATACATCGAGAAGAAATCTTTAATAGTGCGTATCCTTTCCATAATAGATGTGTTCAATTTTCCAACAAATATATCCCTTATTTTGATAATAACAAGCATTTTGACGTAAATATTATTCAAACTGCCAAATAAATCGGATTTAATTTATTTTCATATACTATACAAACGTTTAT
>DAIREI010000286.1:0-3188 GCA_036795675.1 Bacteroidales bacterium | reverse complement strand
TAATCCCGTAGGGATTATAGCTCGGTAGAAAAATGTATCTTCAAATAGCAAAAGCATGCCGTAGGCATGCAACTTTATAAGAAGATTAAATATGCTGATACACAAATCCCAGCTCTTTCATTTCGTTCTTGTCGTATATATTACGGCCGTCTATAACGATGGGCTGATTCATGCTTTGCTTAACCTTATCCCACGCCGGCACGCGGAATTCTTTCCATTCCGTAACCAGCAGCAGCGCATCGGCTCCCGATACGGCATCGTACATATTGGGGGAGTAAACTACGGCGTCGCCCAAGCGGCGTTTCGCTTCGTCCATGGCGATGGGGTCGTAGACTTTTACCGTGCAACCCGCTTTCAGTAGCAGATCGATAAGAACTATGGCAGGAGCTTCACGCATATCGTCGGTGTCGGGTTTGAAGGCCAATCCCCACAGGGCAATGGTCTTGCCTTTCAGGTCGATGAGTTTGGAGAGTTTATCGAACAATACCTCTTTCTGTTTATCGTTCACGTCTTCCACAGCCTGAAGCACCTGCATGTCGTAGCCGTTTTGTTTGGCCGTCTTTATCAAGGCTTTTACGTCTTTGGGGAAACAACTGCCGCCGTATCCGCAGCCCGGGAAGAGGAACTTATTGCCGATACGCGAATCGGAGCCTATGCCCCGACGCACCATGTTTACATCGGCGCCCACCAATTGGCAGAGGTTGGCTATATCGTTCATGAAAGAGATGCGGGTAGCCAGCATGGCGTTAGCCGCATACTTAATCATCTCGGCCGAAGGAATATCGGTGTATATGATACGATACTGATTCATGGTGAAAGGCTTATAGAGCTTGTCCATAAGCGACTTGGCGCGACCGTTCTCTACGCCTACTATTACCCGGTCGGGACGCATAAAGTCTTCCACGGCAGAACCTTCTTTCAGGAATTCGGGATTGGATGCCACATCGAAAGGGATATCCACACCTCGTTTGTCGAGTTCTTCCTGTATGGCAGCTTTTACCTTTTGAGCAGTACCCACGGGAACCGTACTCTTGGTAACCACCAGCACATAATTGTTCATGTTGCGGCCAATGGTACGAGCCACGTCCAACACATAGCGTAGGTCGGCGCTTCCGTCTTCATCGGGAGGAGTGCCCACTGCGCTGAAAACCACTTCCATATCATCGAGGCAAGAGGCCAGGTCGGTAGTGAAATGCAACCGGCCGGCTTCGTGGTTTTTAACTACCAGCTCTTCCAAGCCCGGTTCGTAGATGGGGATAATTCCCGCTTTTAGTTTTTCTATTTTATTCTCGTCAATATCAACACAGGTAACGTTAATACCCATTTCCGAGAAGCAAGTCCCGGTAACCAGGCCTACATAACCTGTCCCTACAATCGCTACGTTCATATAATTGTTTAATGTTTAGTGTTTAATGTGAGTTATTAACTCTTATCATAATCCTCCAACACGGTACTCTTCCTCAAGTAATCCTCATTAAATTTAGAACTGTAGGCGTAAAGCACCGATCCGTCTTTGATTGAATTGATAATGCTTGGGGTTATTTCGCGGGGTAGGGCAGGGCAGCCCTGGCTGCGTCCCAACCGGCCCGACGAACGGGCTACGCCGGGGTCGGCATAATCGGCGCCGTGTATGACTACCGCCCGGCGTTTGGCATTGTCGTTAACGCCCTTATCCAGTCCGTCGAGGATGAGCGACAGGCCGTTGCGCCCTTTATAGGTATTTTCCGTGATAAAGAAGCCCAACGAACTTTGGTTCGACCCGGGCTTGTTGGAGAACGAAGTAGCAAAGTTGCCGCCGCTGTTTTTACCGTGAGACACTACCGATTTATAGAGTATCTCTTTCTTCTCGATATGAATTACATACAGGCGCTCTTGCGTAGAGGGTTTGCTGAAATCAATCAGCGTGAGTATCGGTTTCTTCTTTTTCTCTATCTTGTCATAGCCGGTCATGGCTTGGCTGAAAGCGTCGAACGACACTTCTTCTTCATTTAATCCCAATTCTTGATAGAGTGAATAATACAGGGGTTGTTCGGTCTCGGCCTTCTCCGTTTCGGTATTTAGGTCGAGGTCTGTCATCGCCGGGTCGCTTATCGAAGTGTAAGCCACATAGTAAAGACATAATACGATAGCTAAAATTAAAAGTCTTCTCATTTAATGATGTTATTTTGGTTTTATTCAATTACAAATATTATAGTCTTATACGACGGGAAATTGTCGTAAATATACTTAGCGTGCGACGAAACATTGCGTACGCACATGTGCGAGCGGGGAATGGTGCCAAGGCTCCAACTGTATTCGATGATCTCGGTGGCCGGTTTCTCAACGGGGACTCCGTGCACATAAGCGCCTTTGCAAAAGCGGCTGGCCCAGGGAGCGTAACCGGCAATATCGGTCGTTCCGTCGACATAATAATACATCTTGGGCAGTTTATTTTGCATCATAAAGAGGCCGGTGGGCGTCTCTTTCTTGTGCGGGGGGCTGTTCACGCCTGTAGTGGCCGGGTTCATACTTCTTATTTTCCATACCTCGCCTACTTTTTCCAGGGTAGATATGTTCTGATTAAGGCGGTCTATAACCACCACATGTTTAAACTCAGGCTCTTCAATATAATAGATATACTTTTCGGGGATAAGAAATTCGCCCTCGAAGTTGGTGGTCTTGGCTACTACATAGCCGTCTCTGTTCTCAACAAACTCTACCAATGAGCCATCGTAACCGTAGCGTTCGGGTGTTACTAGGTCGTGTGGCAGATACAAGGGGATGGCCTGCTGACGCTCTACACCAAACGAATCGATAATAAACGTGTGCTTATTGCGACCGTAGTCGCGTGCCAAAGGGGGTTGTCCGTTCTTATTGTTCTTATTCTGGAGTACTGCCCAGGTGGTTCCTTTCATTAGGCTCAGGCTGTCGGTTGCCTGAAGTTTCACTTTTATCTTGTCCCACTGGAATGAGCGGGGCGTATCTTTATAAGTATAATTGTCTTCCAGCGTGTACTTGTCGTAGCCAAGTTCTTTCTCCAAAATAATTTCTTTAGGCTTAACAGGTTCTTCGGGAATAGTGTCGATTGGAATTATAATATCGGGAATGGTGTCGGCGGGAATGGAATCGCCGGGGATACTGTCGGTAGGAACAACCGGTATATCGGGGGTATTGCCTCCCGGTTTAGTTTTAAACGAAGTTATTAGGGT
>DAIREI010000285.1:0-3200 GCA_036795675.1 Bacteroidales bacterium | reverse complement strand
CTCCTTGGGAGGGGATTTAGGGGAGGTGGTTTATTTATTTTGTAATATTCGGCAATTCCAGTCCGAGGCCTTTCTTCTTATCTACTATCTTGAGGATAAAGCCGATAATCAGGGCTGCTACGCCCAACGAGGCCAGCATAAGCAGGGGATTGGTATAGTTGTACGATACGGCTGCTTCGGCGGAAGTCATTGTTCCGTCTTTAACTGCATTAACGATATCGGGATTGGATGAATCCAATACTTTGCCAATCAGCAAGGGGAATAACCACAGCCCGATGTTCTGAATCCAGAAGATCAGGGCGTAAGCCGTACCTAATACTTTGCTGTCGACCAATTTGGGAACCGAAGGCCATAAAGAAGCCGGAACCAGCGAGAACGATGCTCCGAGCACCAATATAGTGACATAGGCTATTATAACGCCGCCGATTTGATTTCCTTGGAACATCGGCAAAATGAATGCAAAAGTCAAGTGGCAGATAATAAGCAGAATGGAACCGAACATCAACATAGATGCCGCCTTGCCTTTATTATCCACGTATTTACCTATCATAGGCGTGATTCCTACGGCCAACAGCGGGAATACGGCGAATATACTCTCTGCCGTCTGCCGCATATAACCCATGTAGCAGTATATAACCAAAAAGATGACCGAAACGCCCAATAAGAGTATCTTGGCTCCTCCTTTGCGGAAGTTACTCATGAAAGCGCAAATAGCAAATGCCAACATGAAACCGTATTGTATAAAGGAGACGTTCTCTTGCGCCCAAAATCCTTCGGTAGGAGTGAAAGTAAGGTTGCATTGCAGCATATTTACTGCGTACTTTTGGAAGGGGAAGATGGCCGAGTAGTACAATACACAAAGTAAGGCTACCAACCAGAACCCACTGCTCGATAATATCTTTCCTATATCGCTAACCTTGAAGGGTTCTTCTTTTTCTTCGGCTTCGCCGGTTTGAGCGTCCAGCTTCCTGTCCATAAAGAAATAAACGATGAACATTATCAGGGCAATCATCAACAAGATAACTCCGAATGCTGCTGCATGCGAAACATCGGCGCCGCCGAATATATCTGCCCGGGCTATCATTGGCGAGAATATCATACAAGTGGCCACACCCAAACGTGCCAACGCCATCTCTGAGCCCATGGCCATAGCCAACTCTTTCCCCTTAAACCACTTAACAATCCCCCGGGATACGGTGATACCGGCCATCTCTACCCCGCAACCGAATACCATGAATCCGACAGAGGCAAATTTGGCTGAAGCAGGCATTCCCCTGTAAAAAGGCGAAACACCCAATTCATCGAAGATAGGAATGTAATTCAAGTTGTTGGTAAACCAGGTAGCCAACGAAGAGGCCTCGAAGGAGTCCGTTATTGCATACCAGTTGATCGAAGCGCCGACGAACATCACAAAGCCTGATAGAATGGCCGTAAAGCGCACGCCCATTTTATCCAGTATAATACCGGCAAAAATAAGGAAGAAGATGAATACGTTCAGGAACGTTTCCGAACCTGCGTATGTTCCGTAAGCCGTTGAATCCCATCCGCGTGTCGACTCCATTAAGTCTTTAATCGGAGATAGTATATCCATAAAGATATACGAGCAAAACATGGCAAATGAGAGCAGTAATAGCGCTGTCCACCGCATTGCCGGTGAATCGCTGAGTTTCTTAATTAATTGTTCTGTCATAATATAAATAGTCTTTAGTTATAAGTTGCAAGTTGTAAGTAGAAATAAGAGTTAATCGCCCCCAACCCCTAAAGGGGAGTCTCAAGAAGTCCCCTTCAGGGGATATAGGGGCAGTTGTACGCTTCGCGCCAATTGGCTCCGCCGATTCTCCGAATTCCTAGTTCTTAACTCTTAGTTCTTCACTCATTTGTAATGCATCCGCCACTACAAACGTGCTTCCGCCCACAAAGATAAAATCTTTTTCCGAAGCATTGCGTTTAGCGGCCAAAAAAGCTTCTTTTACGGTGGAATATGTATCTCCTTCCAATCCGAATGGCTTAGCTTGCTCGGCCAAATCAGTAGCAGGCAGCGCGCGCGGGATGGAGGCTTGCGTAAAATAATAGGTAGCATCTTGGGGAAGCAGTTGCAGCACCGCCGAACTGTCTTTGTCGTTCACCATGCCGAATACAATATGCAACCGGTCATACTGCTCGCTGCGCAGTTGGTCGACAATGTATTCCATCCCCGCCACATTATGTCCCGTATCCATCACTACTTTAGGGTGAAGCGATACCACTTGCCAACGCCCCATAAGTCCGGTATTTTCCACCACCCGGCTAAAACCCTTATAGACCGATTCGTCAGGGATATTCAATCCTTCCTTTACTAATATATCAAGTGCACAAAGCGCCGTGGCTGCATTCTTTTCTTGTGCAAAACCGCCCAATTCGCCAATCAAGTGAGGATACCGAGCCGTCTCAAACTGCCATTCGCCTGATGGAAGTCGTTTGTCCGATAGAATAATTGCCGACCGGTCGGCAAACACAATACCGCCGTCCTTTCCCTGTACACGTCGGTTGGCTTCTACAAAGAAATCGTGAAGTTCATCATCGGCCTCTCCTATCACCACAGGCACGCCGGACTTGATAATGCCGGCTTTTTCTTTTGCGATAGCCAATAAGGTATTCCCCAATAGATTGGTATGGTCGAAACTGATATTGGTGATGATGCTGACGAGCGGAGTAATAATATTGGTGCAATCGAGCCGTCCGCCCAGCCCCACTTCGATAACGGCGATGTCCACCCCTTCATCGGCAAAGTATTGAAAAGCCATACCCGTAGTCAGTTCGAAAAATGAGGGTTGGATAGATTCGAAGAAAGCCCGGTTCTTCTTGATATAATCTACCACATACTCCTTATATATAAGGTGTCCGTTTATTTTTATTCTCTCTCTGAAATCGAGCATATGGGGCGAGGTGTACAATCCCACTTTGTATCCGGCTTCTTGCAAAATGGAAGCCAAAAGGTGCGAAGTGGAACCCTTGCCGTTGGTTCCCGCCACATGGATGGTTTTGTATTTCCGGTGGGGATGATTTTGGTGTTGGTCGATAAGGAATGTATTCTCCATTCCCTCTTTATAGCCCTTAGCACCCACCTGTTGAAACATGGGCGACAAGTTGTAAATATAATCCAGCGTTTCTTCGTAGTTCATTGGTTGTGATAATGTGGTACAAAAGTAGTAATATTTTAT
>DAIREI010000284.1:0-3201 GCA_036795675.1 Bacteroidales bacterium | reverse complement strand
TCATTTATTTAATACTACTTGTTGCGCGGATGATGTTCCAATATTTCGCTGCGCAGAAACTCACGGTCGAGGTGGGTATATATCTCGGTGGTGGTGATTTTCTCATGTCCCAGCATTTGCTGAATGGCCCGCAGGTTAGCCCCACCCTCCAGCAAGTGGGTGGCAAAAGAGTGGCGGAAGGTATGCGGACTGATGTTTTTCTTTATCCCCGCCAACTCGGCCTGCACCTTTATTATATGGAATATCATGATGCGCGACAATGCCGTGCCGCGTCGGCTAAGGAAAATAACGTCTTCAAATCCTTTCTTTACCTTAATGTGCTTGCGGTCGTGCATATAGAGGTCAATCCCTTTCAATGCCGCAGCCGAGATAGGTACCAGCCGTTGCTTACCGCCCTTGCCCTCTACTTTGATAAAACCCTCGTCAGCGAAGAGGTCGGGGAAGCGCAGGTTGAGGAGTTCCGATACACGCAGGCCGCAACTGTAGAGCGTCTCGAGGATAGCCCGATTGCGCTGCCCTTCGGGTTGAGACAGGTCGATACTTGCAATGATACGATTCACCTCGTCGAGCGAAAGGAACTCGGGCAACTTCAGCCCCACCTTGGGCGATTCGAGCAGTTCGGTCGGGTCGGCTTCGATATACTTCTCCAATTCGAGGAAGCGGTAGAACGCCCTTATCCCCGACAATATCCGCGCCTGCGAACGGGGCGAGATGTTCAGCTCGTGCAGCATGATCAGCATATTCTGCAAATCTTCCAATTTAACGTCGACAGGATGGATATTCTCTTGGTTCAAGAAGGTCATCAGCTTGCTAACATCGTCGATATAAGCTTCTACCGAGTTGGGCGAGAGCGACTTCTCCAACTTCAGGTAGGTGGTAAAGGCAGAAATCAAGTATGGTATATCGGGCTTAGCAGGCATGAGTTCTTAGTCTTTTTGTGCTTCAAAGGTAAAAGAATTTGTCCACTAATTACACTAATTACACTAATTAAAATTAAGAAGTCGATTGATTTTCGCCACAGAGTGACAGGTTGATGGCAAAGAGCGTGACGCGTCGAAGACGTGCTACCTTGATTAACCCCATGTTCAGGCGAAGCCGTAGCATGGGGGAGCAATATATGCCTTCCTCTCTCGCCAGCCTCGAAGAGGTTGGCGGAATCCAACGGCTGACCTCTTCGAGGCCGGCAAGCTTGGGCAGTCATACCCCACGCCAAGCCTACGGCTTGACATGGGGTTAATCATGGTATCGCATCTTCGATGCGTCGCTTGCTTCGCTTTTGCATATGTTGCGTATTCAAATAATACACCTTACCTTTGCATGTATTATGGAACATCTTTCACAAAACAATATAGACAAAGATTGGGTAGACGAGTTCATGGCTATTCCCGAAGAGTATCGGGTTAATCCTTTTGATATGCATCCTGATGGAGATTTGTTTTTTGCCGATAAAAGAAATATTGAAGAGTTAGAAAGAGGCCTTAAAGATGTCGAAGAAGGCAGGGTAACGAGAATCAAATCAGAAGAAGAATTGATTTCATTCCTTGATAGTCTATGATATATAAATTGCGGAAGTATAATCGCTTAATTTACCTATCCATCATAGGCCTACTCATCCTTTTCTTGTTAATGGACTATTTGTCCGCCTTATCTACACTCTCCGCTTGGGTTACTCCGCCTGTGGCTCTGTTCCTTGGCTTGGCTTTTGCCTTATTGTGCGGACAGGCCTATCCAAAGTTCAACAAAAAGATGTCGAAGTACTTGCTGCAAGGCTCGGTGGTGGGGCTGGGGTTTGGCATGAACCTGCACGATTCGCTGGCCTCGGGCAAAAACGGAATGCTGTTTACCATCATCTCGGTAGTGGGAACCATGCTTATCGGCATGTTTATCGGACGCAAACTGTTGAAGGCTAATCGCAACACCTCCTACCTTATCAGTTCGGGTACGGCCATTTGCGGAGGGAGCGCCATTGCCGCCGTCGGCCCCGTTATTAAGGCGAAAGATGGTGAGATGTCGGTTGCCTTGGCCGCTGTATTCATCCTCAACGCCATCGCCTTGTTTATTTTCCCGCCCATTGGCCATTGGATAGGGTTAGACCAGCAGCAGTTCGGAACCTGGGCGGCCATTGCCATCCACGACACCAGCTCGGTAGTGGGCGCAGGCGCGGTGTACGGCGAAGAAGCCTTGCAGGTAGCTACCACTATCAAGCTTACCCGAGCGCTGTGGATTATCCCGCTGGCCTTGGTCACTTCGTTCATCTTCCGAGACGGCGGAAAGAGAGTGGCCATCCCCTGGTTTATCCTCCTCTTTGTGATAGCCATCCTCATCAACACCGACCTGCTCCAAGACCACCCTGCCGTAGGAAGCACCCTATCAGGCCTTGCCCGAAAGGGTTTGACCCTGACGATGTTCTTCATTGGGGCATCGCTGTCGGTGGATGTGTTAAAACAGATAGGCATAAAGCCGCTGATATTGAGCGTACTGCTATGGGTAGTAATTAGCGTAGGGTCGTTGGTTTATATAATCTTTTGAAGGCTGAAAGCCTGGATTACTTCAGACCGAAGGTCGGACAAGCAATAGCATCGGGCAACGCCCGATGAAAAAGAGGCATTTTACCCCGCCAAGCCCCAACGGGGCGTTAGCCTATATGCTATGAGGGCTTCACCCTCATTTGCTTGCGTTACTTTCTCCGTTTCCTTTATTATTCGCTATCATTCACAACATGATTGGGTTTAGCAATATTTTCACTACTTTTGCATTATGAAAATCCAAATCATCAACGGCCCCAACCTCAACTTGCTCGGCACGCGCGAACCTGAGGTCTACGGCACAAACTCGTTCGAGGATTATTTAACTGAGTTGAGGAGTCTTTACCCCGATATTCAACTCGATTATTATCAATCGAATATTGAGGGGGAGATTATTAATAAACTGCACGAAGTAGGCTTTAGTTACGATGCCATACTGCTTAATGCGGGCGGCTACTCCCATACTTCGGTGGCTATTCACGATGCCATTAAAGCCATCGATACGCCTGTGATAGAGATTCATATCAGTAACGTTTATGCACGTGAAGACTTTCGCCATACCTCGCTTATAGCAGGAGCTTGCATGGGGGTGATTGCGGGATTCGGGTTGGATTCGTATCGGCTGGGGATGGAGGCGATCCCCTCTCCCCAACCCCCTCCCAAGGAGGGGGTTGGG
>DAIREI010000283.1:0-3221 GCA_036795675.1 Bacteroidales bacterium | reverse complement strand
GAACAAATTGAACCGTCCTATACGCGTATGCGGCATGGTGCGCAACCACGGAGAACCCGGTGGAGGCCCATTTTTGGTAGAAAACCGAGACGGCAGTATGTCGTTGCAAATACTGGAAATGTCGCAGATTGACCAAGACGATCCGGCCATGAAGAAATTGGTGCAGCAAAGCTCACACTTCAATCCGGTAGATTTGGTCTGTAGCCTGACGAACTACAAAGGCGAATCGTTCGATTTGCTTCGCTATGTCGACCCCGATACCGGCTTTATCTCCATCAAATCAAAAGGCGGACGGGAACTCAAAGCCCTCGAGCTGCCCGGTTTGTGGAACGGCGCCATGTCGGACTGGAACACCATCTTCGTAGAAGTGCCCATCGAAACGTTCAATCCTGTAAAAACGGTAAACGACCTCTTGCGGAGGGAACATCAGTAGAACTAAGAGTTTAGAACTAAGAACTAAGAGTTAAAAACTAAGAATTAAGGGAAGTCCTCTTAGGGGATTGGGGACAAAAACGCATTTCTCCTCCTTTTTTGTGATTAATTATAGATTGTTGTTTGTTATTAACCGGTAATGCGAATATCTTTGCGCCCAATCATTAAATCATTAAATCTTTGAATTAATACCTATGCGAATCCTTTTTACTACCCTGCTGCTGTTCGTCGCGATAATGACGGGCTTCGGACAAAACACCTCTACTCTCAATTACACACTTCAAGGACAATTAAAAGACTCTATCAGTAACGAAACCATTCCCTACGCCAATGTAAGTATTTACATCGAAGAGAATACCCAACGGCCGATAAGGATGGAAGTATCGGACGACAACGGGAAGTTTTCGATAAGCGTGAATGCGCCCGGCAACTATATCCTCAACCTGGAATATGTGGGTAAAAAACCGGTAAATATCCCCTTTACGGCAGAGAAAACCGAAACCCGCGACTTGGGAACCGTGCTTATGAACGACAGCCAATTGCTGGACGAAGTAGTGGTGACCTCCATTGTTCCACTGGTAAAGGTAGATCTGGATAAGATTACCTATAATATGGAAGAAGATCCCGAGTCGAAGACCAACAATGTACTGGAGATGCTGAAGAAGGTGCCGATGGTAACGGTAGACGGCGAGGAGAATATCCAACTGAAGGGTTCATCCAACTTTAAGATATACATGAACGGTAAGCCGTCGAACCTTATATCCAGCAATCCCAAAGACGTATTGCGGAGCATGCCGGCCAATACCATAAAGAACATAGAAGTGATAACCGATCCCGGCGCACGCTACGATGCGGAGGGCGTATCGGGAATCCTTAATATAATAACGGTCGATAATTCGCAAATGGGTGGCTACACCGTGTCGCTCAATGCCGGGGTAAACACCTTTGGAGGCTTTAACGGAGGTACTTATTTCTCGGTTAAATACGGAAAAATAGGCCTTATTGGTAATTTCAATTATTATAACCAACGCCAGCCCGAGAGTGAATCAAGTTCTTTGCGCGAAACCTATAATAACAATGATCACAAATACTTATACCGCAACGGAAGCAATAAGCAAACCGCAGATGGCATACATGGTTCGGCCGAATTAAGTTATGAGATTGATACGCTCAACCTGCTCAACCTTACTTTCAGCCGTTATGGGGGCGATGCCGATATCAAATCGAAAGGATATGTAGAGATGCTTAATGCACAGCAAGAAACCGCCTTCAAATATGATCAATCAACAAGGATGAAATATGGCTACGGCAGCACGGGGATAGGGCTTGATTACCAACGCACATTCAGCAATGTGAAAGACCGTCTTCTCACCGCCTCTTACCGTTTCGATACCTCGCCCAATGATATGGATTCTCAAACGGATATACTTAATCCCTTCGGCGGTAATGAATACATACAGTTGCCTACCAAGCAATTCACAGACGGATCGACGGACGAACATACCGTTCAGCTCGATTTTACCACACCCATAGGCGATATTCATACCATAGAAGCAGGCGTGAAGTACATCAGGCGTATCAACGAAAGTAACAGCGGTAAGTCGCTTTTCATAGATAATCAATGGGTGGATACACCATCGGATGCGGATGAATTTGAGCACGTGCAAGATATTGTAGCCGCTTACGGCGGATACAGCCTGCACAAAGGCAAATGGGGCTTAAAGGCAGGTGCACGCTTCGAAGGAACCTGGCTCAATGCCGAATTTGCCCGAAACAACGACATGAACTTTAAGAGTAATTACACCAATGTTGTTCCCTCGGTTACCGCCACTTACCAGGTTAAGCCCATGCAAAGTATCCGTGCAGGCTATAATATGCGCATTTCCCGGCCGGGGATATGGTACCTCAATCCTTATATTAATACCACAGACTCGACCAATATTTCTTTCGGTAATCCGGAATTGGATGCGGCCAAGTATCACAGTTTCAACCTCAACTACTCTTATTTCAATCCTAAGTTGAACATGAACGTGAACCTCAGCTATCGCTTCTCAGACAACTCTGTGCAGAGCTATTCCTGGCTCGATAACGATATTTTGTACACCAGCTATTATAATATAGGCGAAACCAAAGGGCTGAACCTGTCGGTTTACCTCAACTGGCGGCCTCATCCCAAGTTTAATATTTATGCCAATATGTCGGGAGAGTATTCCAACATCAAATCGAATGCTGACCATACGATAGGCAACAGCGGATTCTCGGCTTTCATGTTCGGAGGCGCCCAATACACCATGCCCTGGGATTTGATACTAAGCGCCAATGGCTTTTATATGCGTTCGTCCATTAACCTGCAAGGCACGAACCCGTCTTTTTACAACTATGGCCTTTCTCTATCAAAAAGCCTCTTGGATAAACGGCTCAATATCCGTGTCTATGCCCGCAACCCCTTCACTTCGTCGTTTGATTACACCAGTAAACAATCAACACCAGCTTTCCACCTCGAATCGACAAACCAGATGAAGCAAAGACAATTCGGCATCTCGGCCTCTTTCCGCTTCGGCGAAATGAAAACCCAGATAAAGAAAACCCAACGCGGCATCACCAACGACGATGTAATGAGCGGCGGCAGCCAAGGCCAAAGTGGTAGCGGAGATCAACCCTCGGGAGGTGGACAGTAAGAGAGTGAAGAGATAAGAACTAAGAGTTAAGAGATAAGAGTTGCGCGAAGCGTAGAAGTCTAACGGCTAATGAAGAACAATATATTCTATTTCTCTTATTAAAGGGATAAT
>DAIREI010000282.1:0-3232 GCA_036795675.1 Bacteroidales bacterium | reverse complement strand
CTCCATAGGCACGCCGTTGGTCAGGCAAATTTGGGTGGCGTAGGTATGGCGGGCTACATGCCAGCTGATGTCTTTCGTTATCCCGCACTCCCGGGCAATCGCTTTGATGCTGTTGCGCAGGGTTTCATAGCAGGGAACGGGCAACAGCTTGTCGCCTTTGGCCGTTCCTTTATACTTTTCGATGATTTGGAACGGAACATCGAGCAGCCATATATTAGACGACACGTTTGTTTTCTGACGGCGGGTGATTATCCACGGATGCCCGTCGAAACCTGTTTGCAGGTTCCCGGTGGTAAGGTTCTTCAAGTCGCGGAACGACAAGCCCGTATAGCAGCAAAAAATAAACATATCCCGCACCACTTCCCGCTTCCTGCGGCGGAAACGCGCATTTATTAACGCCTCGATTTCTTCTTCCGAGAGAAAGCCCCTGTCCACCTCTTCGGCGGTTATTTCATATTCCCAAAAAGGGTCGCGGTACAGCCAGCCTTTGTTTACTGCAATGGTTATCATCTTACGAAGCGGCATTTGATGAACCCACACCGTATTATGGGCATGTCCTTTTTCCATGCGCAGGAAAAAGTCGAAGTCCGTAATAAATGCAGGCTGTATCTCTTTCAGGGCAATATCCTTGCGGTTGAACTTATACTTTATAAACTCTTCGAGCAGGTCGTAAGTCCGCAGATATTTGTAATAGGTGGACTTGCTGCGGCTACCGCTCTTATACAACTTCTCGAAATCCTCCAGGAAATCTTTATATACCGTCAGGAGCGTAAGCCGTTTCTGGTCTAATCCCAAATAGGCGTTCTTGACTTTCTCGGCGTTGATGTAACCCTCGCGCTCGAATATGTCGGTATAATGTTTATTGATACCTACGCGGATGGCATCCAGCCGGCGGTTTACCGCAAGGGCTTCATTGCTCTTGCCCGATGCCCTACCTGACGAAATATCCCAGAGTTTGGGGTCGATAGTGGTTTTACAGCTGAACTGCGATATGCTGCCGTCTATTGTGATGCGGCACATTACGGGCACCTGCCCGTCTTTCTTTGCTTCGTTCCGTTTCAGATAAAACAGAACCTTAAATGTACTTCTACTCATAACTCAACTTTTTTAATGGTTCAAAATTACTTATTGTTGAGTTATCTGAAATCATGCAAAATACTATCAAACACTATATTAGCACCGCAAGGCCGTCTTTTTTGCCTGTCTGCTCGATTTTCACTACATTTGCTCACGGACAAAAGCGGAAAAACGGTCTTTGACAAGGGGTTGGGCATACTCACAGTTTCTATCGTTACGGAATGATTTAGTAACGTTGCTCCGACCTAACCTGGCTTTTTTATGGCTTTTGGCGGCTACGCTTAATCGTTGTTGGCTTGCCAAAATCACTGATAGTCAGTTGACTTATGCCGTTTCTTACAAATCTGCTTTTTGATTCATTATTTTTGAATAAAGTAGCTAAAAGTTAATAAGTAAGCAAGCAAGCAAACCTGTAAACAACCGGCTCTGACAATAGGGTGGAACTGTTGTGACAACAGGCTGGCAAAGTTGTGACAATAGGGTGTAAAGGTTGTGCCAATAGGGTGTAAAGAGAGTTTCATGGGTTTGAAACGAGCGTTTCAATGCCGTGAAACGAGATTATTCGTTATTTTGTCATATCCTTTTCCGGAATTGTCATACTCAATTCGATTGTTGTCACACTTATTTCGTTCTGTGTCACATTTTTTTTTTTCGTTGTTTGTTATATTTGTAACAAGCATCGGTAACTACGGAGTAATACCAGAACCTGTGTTTAGTCCACCAACTAACCTGTCTCCGATAGATTACCGGTGTTTTGTTATAATACTCTACTGTCTATGGCGCCGTCGTTCATCCGGGTGATTATTACTTCACCTTGTTGCAGTTCGGCTACCGATTTTACTACTTTTCCTGCATGATTATATACGATAGCATAACCACGCGACAGGATATATTGGGGCGAAGAGAGCTTAAAAAAAGATTCTTTGTTCGCCAGGTCGTCTTTTTTATCCTTTATATATAACAGGGCATCCTTCTTTATGTCTTGACTAAGTGTATTCAATTTATATCTTTCTTGCCCCACCGCTTGATTGGCAAAAACGGGAAGTTGAATATACAATTGCCGCAACTCTTCTTTAGCCCGGCTCAGCTCGGTTGTGGCTGTATCGATGAGAAACTGTTGCCAAGCGATGAGTTGGCTATTGTATGCATTGAGTTTCTCTACCAAGTAATCGGCCACGGCCGTAGGTGTTTTGGCTCGATAATAAGATACATAGTCGAGTACGCTATTGTCGCGCTCGTGGCCTATGCCGGTAATGACGGGCAAAGGAAACTGGGCGCAATGCAAAGCCAGGAGGTAGGAGTCGAATGCCGCCAAGTCGGAAGTGGCTCCCCCACCCCGGATAATCACTACGGCGTCAAATTGGTCTTGTTGTTCAAATATTTTCTCCAATGCGCTTATAATAGAGCTTTCGGTTGCTTCGCCTTGCATCACCGCCGGGAATAGTTTGGGATAAAAGACAAAACCCTGCAGGTTGTTCGTCAGGTGATCCATAAAATCTTCGTATCCGGCTGCCGTGGGCGAAGTAATAACAGCAATGCGCTGGGGCAAGAGCGACAACTCCAGCTCCTTGTTCATAGCTATCACCCCCTCTTCTTCCAAGCGATTCAGTATCTGCTGCCGGCGCTGCTGCATATCGCCCAAGGTATAGGCGGGGTCGATATCAAGAATATTCAGTCCCATTCCATACACGGGATGAAACTCGACCGATACTTTTACCAGCACCTTCAATCCCGATGTAAACACTTGTCCGGTCTTTTCTTCGAAATAAGAACGAAGCAGGGGGAATACATTACTCCATATATATGCGCGGATTTTGGCGGTTATCGTGTTTGTCTGTTCATTGCGCTCCAGTAGCTCAAGGTAGCAATGCCCGTTGCGGTTGTGGCGCACATCGCTGGTTTCGCCCCTTATCCAATACTCATCGGGGAAAGCGGCGTCCATCTCTTGCTTTATCCGCCTGACAAATTCCGAAAGGCTCAATGAAGCTGCAACAGTAGTCATCGGCGTATGAATTTCTTTACGATATGAACATCATTCCATTGTAAAAAAGCGATATACATGCCCGGAGCCAATCGGCTCACATCTACTTCGGTAGCGGCAGACGCACGTGACAGCGCCCGGCTTCCCATAGGGGTATAAATAGAGAGATTAACA
>DAIREI010000281.1:0-3234 GCA_036795675.1 Bacteroidales bacterium | reverse complement strand
ATCAAAGTTCTTGGTTTTTTCGTACCTTTGCGGCTTAAAAGTAATAATAGTATTATATGGCATTACAATGCGGAATCGTAGGCTTGCCCAATGTGGGGAAGTCGACTCTTTTTAATTGCTTATCCAATGCAAAGGCGCAAGCCGCCAATTTTCCTTTCTGTACCATCGAACCTAACGTAGGCGTAATTACCGTTCCCGACGAACGACTAAATAAACTGGCTGAACTGGTTAAGCCGCAGAAAATAGTTCCCACAACTGTAGAGATAGTCGACATAGCCGGCTTAGTAAAAGGCGCAAGTAAAGGCGAAGGCCTGGGTAATAAATTCTTGGCGAACATTCGCGAGACCGATGCTATCCTCCATGTGCTGCGCTGTTTCGATGATGAGAATGTAACGCATGTTGACGGAACAGTCGACCCGGTGCGCGACAAGGAGATTATCGACTACGAGCTTCAACTGAAAGACCTTGAAACCATTGAAGCACGTATCGCCAAAGTGCAGAAGCAAGCCCAAACGGGTGGTGACAAACAAGCCAAGCTGGCCTATGACGTGCTTGTAAGATTTAAGGAAGCGCTGGAACAAGGCAAGTCGGCCCGAACAATAAAATTCGATAACAAAGAAGACGAGAAATTAGCCCGCGAGCTTTTTCTCCTGACCAATAAGCCCGTGCTGTATGTATGTAACGTAGACGAAGCCTCTGCCGTGAAGGGCAATGCCTATGTAGATGCTGTACGCGAAGCCATTAAAGACGAAGACTCAGACCTGTTGATTGTGTCTGCCAAGATAGAATCGGAAATTGCTGAGTTGGAGACTTACGAAGAGCGGGAGATGTTTCTGCAAGAATTAGGCCTGTCGGAGTCGGGCGTGAGCCGCCTGATTAAAGCCGCCTATAAATTGCTGGATTTGGAAACCTATTTTACCGCAGGTGTTCAGGAAGTTAGGGCATGGACCTACCTGAAAGGCAGTAAAGCCCCTCAATGCGCCGGCGTAATCCATACCGATTTCGAGAAGGGATTTATCCGTGCCGAAGTAATTAAATACGACGACTATATTGCATTAGGCTCTGAAAGCGCCTGCAAGGAGCAAGGCAAGATGAACATTGAGGGCAAGGAATATGTGGTGAAGGATGGGGATGTTATGCACTTTAGATTCAACGTTTAATGTTGAATGATAAATGTTTATTGTTTCGAATGAAAATGATTACACAGAGAAACACCGAGGAAATCCGGAGTAACACAGAGAATAACTAAAAAACTCTGTGTAGCTCGGTGTATTCTCCGTGAGCCTCTGTGAAATAAAGAATATCTAATAAATATCTAGTATTAAAGAACAATGAAAAAGAAACTATTATTGCTGGTAAGCGTGCTGGTGGCCGCTTTAAGCATAAACGCACAAGTGAAAGAAGAATCGGCGGGCAAACTGATGGCTTACAAAACAAAGGCCGATTCGGTAGAAGGGTGGAAGTTCTTTGGTGTAGCTGGCGTAACCTTCGGGCAAACCTCACTCACCAACTGGTCGGCCGGGGGAGACAATACCGTGTCGCTCAACGGTATATTCAATGTGTCGGCCAACTATAAGAAGGGATTATGGTTTTGGGATAATAACCTTGCTGCGGAGTATGGTATGGTGTATTCTACCGCTAACGATTGGCAGAAAAGTACCGACCGCCTCAACTTGATGTCGGTAGGAGGGCGCCGGATAAGTAAATACTGGTCGGCCTCTTTCTTGTTGAACTTCAGTACGCAGTTTGCCAAAGGATATGATTATTCGGAAGATCCCGACTTATACAAATCTACCTTTATGGCTCCGGGTTACTTAGACGGCGCCTTGGGTTTCACCTACAAGCCCAACGATAAATATACCGTCTTCCTCTCGCCCATAGCCGAAAGAGCCACCTTTGTATTGGATGATTACTTTTCCAATCTGGGAGCTTATGGCGTAGACCCCGGCAAGAAATCAGTATGGCGCACAGGGGCTTATCTAATGGCAACTACCAAACAAACACTTCTCCCCAACCTCGATGTCATCTCAACGCTGGACTTATTTACCCCCTACAACGATAATTTCGGCAACGTTGATATGAACTGGAACATTCTATTAAACTATAAGTTGGGCAAATGGCTCACCGCCTCGCTCAATACCACGCTCCGGTATTACGAAAGCGAAATAACAAAAATCCAGTTCAAAGAAATATTCGGGCTGGGACTGACGTACAGTTTTTAAGAGAACTAAGAGTTGCGGTGCGAATATGACAATTGAACAACTATACCGGCTTTTTCTCAACAGCGCAGGAGTATCCACCGACAGCCGCAACTGTCCACCTGGCTCTATCTTCTTTGCCTTGAAGGGTGACCGCTTCGACGGGAACGATTATCTCGAGCAAGTATTGGAGAATGGTGCGGTTTATGCTGTGGGCGACAGAAAAACGGTTGAACTTAACGAGCGTATTATCATTGTGGATGATGCTTTGGAGACTTTGCAACAACTGTCTAATTTTCACCGCAAGCAGATGAAAGCGACGGTGATAGCCATTACCGGAACCAACGGCAAGACGACCACTAAGGAGTTGACTGCTGCCGCGCTAAGCTCGCAATACAACACACTCTACACCCAAGGCAATCTGAACAATCACATTGGGGTACCGCTTACCTTACTGAGAATGGAGCCCGGGCATGAGTTTGCCGTGATTGAGATGGGCGCCAACCACCAGGGAGAGATTGCTGAACTCTGTCGCATTGCTGAGCCGGATTACGGATTGATCACCAATGTGGGCAAAGCGCATCTGGAAGGTTTCGGTTCGTTTGAGGGTGTGATTCGCGCTAAATCAGAGTTGTACGATTACCTTCGCGAGGCCGGAGGCAAGGCATTTGCCAATCTCGATAATTCTTTTCTCTCGGTTTTCTATCCTTTCCTTTCGGTGATAGGTTATTCTGCCCAACCCAACAGGCAAGCATTCATTTATGGCGAAGCCGATGGGGTAGGGGAAACCCTTGCTCTAACCTGGCACAAAGGCGAAGAGGAACATCATTTAACTACCCGATTGGTGGGCGATTACAACCAGGAAAACGTGCTGGCCGCTATTTGTATCGCTGCCTATTTCAATGTGGAGAGCAACAATATCAATCGTTCTATCGAAGAATATGTTCCCAGCAATAACCGTTCGCAGCATAAGAGAACCGAACACAACGAATTGATTATCGACGCATACAACGCCAACCCCGGCAGTATGCAGGCG
>DAIREI010000280.1:0-3234 GCA_036795675.1 Bacteroidales bacterium | reverse complement strand
TTAAAAATAATGGCAAATAAATTCTTTTCTTCATAATTGATAACTCTGAATTAAAAGTTGGTATTACTAGTTGTCTCTATTATTTGTTATATTTTCTGCAAATCTACATTTTTCTTGCCATTAACGAAAGCATAGAACAATAAAAATATGCGAGTTTAGTAAATTATTTTTCCTGCATGAATACTGTTTTGGCCTCTTATCTTTACTATTCCTACCGTTCCGGCTCGCTGCTCGCGCAGGATAATGCTCTTTTCACCCTGAGGTAAGAGCAGCTTTTCCAGCAACTGACCGGTAACCGAATACACCGTTATTTCCACCCGTTCAGCCCATTGCGACGATAGAACCATTGTGCGGCTAGCCCGGTCGTATAGAATAGGTATAGCCTCTTTCTCGCTGTCGGGTTCATCAATTTTTATGTCGCTGTTGTACCGGATCAAGGGCTGCAAAGCCAATGAGGTTTTCTGCGCAAAGGGGGCGTATGCCGAGGCTTCAATCCATTCGCCGTCTTGCTTTATCCAAGCGGTATTTCGTGTTGATGAGGAAGCAAATGCGGTATTGTACACGGTGAATTGTTTGGTATCGGAAGGAGAAACCCGGTAAACAACAAAGAACTTCTTATCCACCGGCACGGGTTCACCGAAGTCGACAAAGGTTTCGGTGGGCACCAAGCCGGTAAGCTTATTGTTCAGTTCGAAGTTTTCATTCTGATAGCCTAAGTATTGGGGAATAAAGTCGGTCGATACCAATAACTCTTCGGGATACGACTCGCCCTTATAGATAACTATCTCTACCCCTTGCGTGTAAGTATAGAGCATATCGGGAATGAATACGTAAACACCTCTGACTTCCGATGTGCTCTCGAGGTTAAACTCTTCGGCAAACTCATACGCCGGCTTCGTGCTGTTGCCGAATACATAGCCTTCGTCAGGCTCGGGCAGCTTGGAGGTAATCAGCGCATCGCCGTTGTTGTAGTCGGCATTACTTATCCGGTACAGGGGATTCTCTTTGTGCGGGTCTAATCCGGCGATGGCGAGTTCGCCCGTTTCCAGCGGGTCGAGGTATTCGCTCAGGTTATTCCAACCTCTGTATAATGCGGCAAAGTAGTCGGCATCGCCATCGGGATTGCTGCCGGCACAGTCTGAATTGCCTCCGGTGAGTGTTCCCACCACCCGGTACTCATTATTATATAAAGGCGAACCCGATGCGCCCTCGTAAGTTGAGCCTACCGTCCAGCCGTCCACTTCCCAGAAGGCCTTGCTCTCAAATAAGGAGGTGTTTATTTTATAGTCTGTCAGTGAAAGGCTTTCATCCGCGCGGCCATATTTCTTTACCCCCGCGTAGGGCTGATGAATATTCATATAAGGTGTTTGGGTTGCCTCTCCCTGCATATCCCAGCCGGCATAGTAAGCATTGTAGTTTACGGGCGGCTTCTCGTTCAATTCCAGCAAGGCAATGTCCTTTCTTCCCATAATCACCCGGGGATGGGCTATCGCCATCGACATCTCTTCGGTCGCTTTCATGTCGCTGCCACACACCACACGGTGGTAGTTGAAGAAGGTTACGATGGTTCCGGCCTTATCGATGTAATATTCGGGATCCTCCGAAAACGAGGGATCGGAAGTGAGGCAATGAACGGCTGTAAGCAGGTAGGGCGTCCGATCTTCGGCTGTATTGTTTACCATCACCCCCGTACAAGCGCTTTCTCCGTTGATAATAAGCAGTACTACAGAGCGTACTATCTCTTCGTCTATTTCGTCTACACAGAGCGCGTCGGGCATACAACGGTATCGGGTATAAACATCGGCGGCGGGTTCGCGGCCAGGTTGCGATCCGAGCAGGAAATCGTCATAGCCGTGATTCACTTCGCCGATTACGATTTCTCCTTCAAATTCAGCATCCATCGGCTCGGCATATTCCACAATTACCGATTCGCCAAACAAGGGACGTACGGGCAGCATGTCCAACGAAGAGTTGTTGCGATGATCGAATTTCCCGATTATTTGGTTGTAATCGTTGCTGTATATAAAAAGCCGGGCGCCCTCGGGCAAACGATATTGTGTGAACAACAGGTTTATCGACAAGGCGTTTTCGGAACGGATACCCAACTGCCATACCCGCATTCCGTTGTCGGTCAATATAGGCTCTGTCGCTTCTTTTATATCAATATCGGTATAAAACTTATAGGCGAAAGTATGGGTGCGCTGTCGGAAATCGGCCTCGCTGCTCCGGGTACGAAGCACGGAATCGAGATTGAAAGGCGGCATGGAAATATAAGGGATGGAAGCCGAAGATCGCAGGCCGCTTTTTTTCGCAAGTAGTGGCCGCCCTCCGTAACTGATTTGCGAGAAGGCACTTGATGCGAGAAGCAAAAAGACGACAAGGATTGCCGCAGCTTTTATATACTTCCGAAGAACAACCATGCTAACGTATTAATAAAGATTGACACTACTTAAACGCAAATGTAAACAAAATAGCTGTATAAACGTCATTTTTATTCAAATAATAGTAACTTTGATGCGAAAACAATACAGAAACTTATGAAACGATTAAAAACTACACAGTTATGGACATTAGCGTTCGTTTGCTTTTTTCTATCGGTCGCTTTGACAGGCTGTAAAACTACCAAAAAAGGAGCTGATCCTGAAGGTATACCTACCGTAACCCCAAAGCCGCGCATCCCGTGGAATGAAGATACCGGCATTCAAGCAGAACAATGGGCCAAAAGAACATTAATCAAGAGCTTAGGCGATAACATTCGCGAAGAAACGGTAATCATGTACGATGGCGAAAGCACTTTGGACGAAATGCCCTGCTGGAAGTTTGTAGTCGGGGTGAATAGGGACGGCAGGTTCCTGGCGGAAGACCGCTATGCCGTAACCGACGATGGCGAAGTGCATCTCTACAGCGCTTTCGATGATTCTTACACTCCTTTGTGGGAAATAAACAGCTATCAACTAACTACGGAACAAGAATGGGCGGAGACCGTCTTGATTAATACGCTTGGCGGCGACTTGGCTCCCGGCTATGTGCTTATGTACGACGGAGAAAGCAGGATATACGGGATTAGCTGTTATCTGTTCGTCTTGGGTACAGACGACCCGGGCAAATTTACCGCCAAAGAGCGCTACGCCGTATCGGATGGCGGTACCGTATATTGGTACGATGTGATGGGAGATGAATACGTTATATTGGAGAATTAAGAGTTGTTTTTATGCGACAGAATGTTTGTAACCT
>DAIREI010000279.1:0-3241 GCA_036795675.1 Bacteroidales bacterium | reverse complement strand
TAATCTCCATTCGGGACTCATGTAGCGATTTTCGTAGAAAGAACTGAAGAGACTATTGTCTTTTACTCCTCCTGCAGCATTGATATAAAGTGAGAATTGCTCCATAGGAGCGTATGATAAATGAATATCGGGTGAAAGAGTGAATTTACTATTGTTCCGAAATCGATACTCCGGGTTTAATCCTATACGTACGTTCCAATTGGTTCCTTCTGCCTGGAAATAAGGCGTTCCCGAAAGTAGAAAATAATCGTCATAATTATCCCAAGGAGAATATACTATAGGCGTCGGCTCGATTGTTCCTTCAGGAGTCTCATACCTATATATTTTTTCTTCAGGATCGGAATAGGAGTAATTCTTAAACGACACATCAATGCCAATCTTCCAAGTCGAATTAAATTGTTTCTGCAATACTCCGTCGATAATCATGCGATTTTCCCTTCGTCCATCTTCCCACATAAGTTCGTTAGTATGCTTATATTTGAAGTTAGTATAAGCAACATTCAGTTTATAGAAAAGATCGGAACCCTCTACGGCTTGTACACCGGTATAAATACGGAAGAAATTGGCTGTTTGGTCAATATCGTCAGTATAATAATCGAGAAAATCCGAAGGCCTTCCATAATAATTATACTTCGAATAATTATATTGCCCGCCTATATTGAAGATGGCAGCATCGAAGTAGTGCTTGTATTTCAACCCACCCCAGATGTCGTGCAGCTTCATCTTGCTGTCTACATCTTCGTTTTGCAGAAAGGCCTGCTTGGAATTGCTGTAGCGGTTGGAGGCATAGATGCTCAGGTAGTCGCGGTTGGTGTTCAATATCTGCACACCCAAGTCGGCATCGATGTTGGGCGAAGTGCTTACACCCAAATTCAGGTAGCCTATCTTGTTGGAGGCGGCCAGGTCGGTAAAATAAGCCGAAGGCGTGTAGTGTATCAGGTAGGGCGACACCGAATAAGGCCGGGTATAATCTGAATACTTCACCTGCGTTTTGGGCGCTTCGGGAGCACTTAACTCGGGCAGTTGATTGATTTTATTGGCATCCCTTATGCCGGGGTTGTATTCCTTTTCGAGGGTCAGTTCGCGGTTCATTGCGTCTTGTGCCGACAGGGATAAAATGCTGCAAGCGGCTATGATGGTAATGAATATCTTCTTCATAATCATTTATTTTCTAAAGTAGTTAATCTGTCATGAATTATCGCGTGGATGTCGTCGTTGTTAGTATTGGGGTAGTTGTTCCTCAGGCTTTCGAGGTACTGCTTGGCTTGCAGGTAGTCGCCCTCGCCGGCCAGTATATCCGACATTAATATATAGCTCTTGGCCAACCAATACTGATGGGGCGTACCTTCTTTCACAAAGTCGGTAATCACTCCTTTGGCTTTGCTGTTCTGCTTATCGTTGTAATAATACAAGGCCAACTGATACTTCGCTTCGGCTCCGAAGTTGGTACGCGTGTCTTTCGAGAGGGTCTCGAGGTCGGCCACAGCTTTGGTTCTTTCTCCCAAACCGGCTAAGGCCTTGGCGCGGTAGTAGAGTATCTCGTTGGTGGCCTCAGGCGATTGGTTACTTTCCAGCATCTTATTGGCCATAGAAACCACCGTGTTGTGCTCTTTCAGTTGACTGCCCGAGCGCAGGATACCCAATCCGCCCAAGTCACGATTGGCTTTGTTTGAGGCGTTGCTTTCCAATCGCTCATAGTAAGTCAAAGCCTCTTTATAGTCTTTCTCCTTATACGTAATGTCGGCCATTTGCAAAAGCGTGGGTTCGGTGAATTGATTATCGCCCCTATCCAGTACTTTGGTCAATTCTTCTTTGGCCGATGTGTAATTGTTATTCCGATAATAAGCGCTTCCCAAATAGTAGTGTGCGTTGGTACTGAAAGCGCCGTTGGGATAAGATTGCAGGTACTTCTGCATCCCTTCCTGCGCTCGTTTGTAGTCGCCACCGTTAAATAAACGTTCGGCGGCAATATAGGTGAGCGAATCCTGCTCGGTGGCATTGACTTGCATACCGCCTCCCAGCGAGTTCACATACTCTACATAGCGATCAACTTGGTTCATCTCCATATAGATGGAACGTAAATCTTGCAAGGCTACCTTGGTTTCTTCGCTGCCCGGATAACGTGATATTACATCTTTATAGGCCGTGATGGCATCGAGCGGCTTATCGGTATTGTAGTATAGCAATCCTACTTGAAGCCCGGCCTTACGTGCCAGAGCATTGTTGGGGAATTGGCGGATAAGCGTCTTGTAAGCATCGATGGCATCGGTATTCTTATTCATCAATACATACGAGCGACCCTTCTCGTACATGGCGTCGGGCACATACGACGAGTTGGGGAAGTCGCGAATGAGCCGGTTCATCTTATCTATTTTCCCTTGGTAATTCTTCTGAAGACCCGCTACGTAACCTTCCTGAAAGATTACATAGTCAGCTCTCGATGGCATGGCCGATGCCGATTGGGCATAAGCGCGCTCAGCCTCGCTGAAGTTGCGCTTATAGAAGTAGCAGTCGCCAAGACGGGCGTAAGCGTCGGCCAAGGTATTGGAGTCGCTGCTGCCTTCCTTAATAAAGTTTTGGAAAGCCGTTTGCGCTTCGTTGAATTTCTCTTGCTTGAAGTTGCCATAACCTATATTATAATAAGCCAAGCCCCGCAAGTTGTCCGAGCGGTCGCCGGTTTGCAGGTAGGCGTTGTAGTTCTTGATGGCCTCGCTGTAATTCTCTTTGCGGTAATAGCTCTCGCCCCTCCAGTAGTTGGCTTTGTTCTTCTCCGCCCCGGCGTAATTGCCCATGTTGATGGCATGCGTGAAGTTGTCGATGGCACTGTCGTAAAGATTATTGGTAAAGTCGACTGTGCCAAGGTAGTAGTAAATCTTCTGTTTGGCGGTAAGTATTTTGTTTCCCGGGTTACGAATCTTGTTGATAGACGCCAGGGCAGTCTCGTAATTGCGGGTGGTAAGGTAGACCTCCACCAGCGCATCGTTTACATTGTCGGCATACTCCGAGTTGGGATACATATTAACGAAGTTCTCCAGTACGGTTACCGACTCGCCGAAGCCCGACACCGAGGTCTGATGTAGCAGCATGGCATAGTTGTACATGGCCGTCTCTTTAATGCCGGGGTTATAGTCCTGCATCGACGCCATCTCGAAGGCGAGCAGGGCTTTTTCGCGGTCGCCCGTTTTCAGGTAGGCCTGCCCCAGGTAGAGATTGATGTTCTGCCCGAGTTCGTCGTCACCCG
>DAIREI010000278.1:0-3244 GCA_036795675.1 Bacteroidales bacterium | reverse complement strand
TCTTCATCCAGGAAGCGGATAGTCGATTGCTTGATAAGCAGCGAGCGCTTGATGCGCCGACCGTCGGCATCTTGCATGCCCCGCCAGTTTTGGAACGAATCGGAGATGAGCGAATAGGTTGGCAGGGTAGATATGGTCTTGTCGAAGTTCTGCACCTTTACGGTGGTCAGGTTGATTTCGATTACGTCGCCGTCGGCTCCGTATTTGGGCACGGTTATCCAGTCGCCCAAGCGCACCATATCGTTGCTCGTAACCTGTATGCTTGCCACAAAACCTTTAATCGAATCCTGAAATACCAGCAGCATAATGGCCGAGGCGGCTCCCATGGCCCCGAAGAATACTGTCGGCGATTTGCTGGTAACAACAGAAAAGGCGATAACTATACCTATGATGTATAAAACGATCTGAATGACTTGTATATAACTGGTCATGGGCTTATCGTGATAAGCCGGACGCATAGCCAACAGGTCGCTTCCGGAGCGTACCAACGAGATGATGATATGGATTATCATGAAAATGAGCCATATCTCCGCTATAATGTTTGCTGCATTCTTTAGGAATGGGAAGTCGTAGAATACAATAGGAATCAATACCTTGATAAGCACGTAGGGCAATAACCGGGAAAGTAACACCGGGACGCGGTTTTTAACCAGGAACCGGATAAAAGGCATACGGGTCACTCTGGCTACATTAACAAACAACACATGAACCAAGTATTTGGTAAAGGAAAACGCTCCGTAGATGATTAGTATGGCTAATATAAGCAAGCAGCCCATATTAATCCACGAAGCCATGTTGGACGAAACTCCCCAATCCAGCAAAAGATTATGCGACCAATTACTGATTGTTTTAGCTATGGTGTCTATTGTATGATTCATGACTACTTAACAATCGGTAACTGCTTAATGTTTTCTGATAACTTAACGGTGTCGGCCGCAAGAGAGAAGTTGCGGAACAAGACAAATGCTTGTATGGAGTCGGGCAATTCGATGTAGCCGTAAATCCGGGTGGCATAAGTATTGGGTGGCATACTGAACGACTTAGAGAATCGTCCGTCCATCCGGATGTTCTCATGATACTTGAATGTGCTGTCGGGCGTAAAGATATGCACAAATAGCTCGGGCTTGATAGTCGAAGATACACCCAATACATCCATATTGATACTGAAGTTCTGCTCTCTCAATTGCGCCGGGTCTTTCAGATTGAAAGTGTAGCGGTTTTGAAATAGGCCCGGAGTCTTTAGCGCAAACCAAGCCGTATCAATCAAGCTGTTGCGGTTACTGTCGAGTGCGGCGCCGGCAGCGGCGATTTCTTTTCTTATGTCTTCGGCCGAAGTGTTGTAGCGGAGAACGACCCGGTCGATAATCTTCTCATATCGCTCCAGGTTGCCGGCATACCATAGCAGCGAAGTATCGAATTGTTGCTCGGTGGTTTTGTATTTTCGGAAGACTTCGTCGGTCAAATCCTGTCTTCTTGCCGAGTCGCTGCTGAATACCAAATGGTTGTCTTCCTTTACGGCATCGGCCAGATAGAGGTCATAGAGGATATTCTCCATCTCTTTATCCGATAATACATAAGAAGGACGAGTACTGCAAGCGGCAAAAATAAGTGCCGATGCAATGAGGAAGAGGGCGGTTTTATTCTTCAGCAATGGATTTTTATATGGAGACTTATTCTTTGTCATGGTAATAATCAGAAAGATGCGTAGCATCAACATCTTAGTAGCCGTGGGCGTAAGTCCACGGAATAGAGATATTCCCGATAATAGAGTGGCGTAGCCACGATATATTGAATGAAAGATGTCGTCGCTCTGCGACTTTCTCTTCATGTTGTATGTTCACCGTGGACTTACGTCCACGGCTACTAAGATTTCGATGCTCTGCATCGCAGTTTATCAACATTTCCACCTCGTCTTATAACAAACAACTCCACCTCTTTTTATCCCAACTCACCCTTTATAAAGATGAACTGTTATATAAATCGTTGTATATCTTCACTTTTTAGTCTTTCAACTCCACCCCTTTTTTGCTCCAACTCCACCCCTAAACCTTTGTTTTTATCAAGATAGCTTTATTCTTGCGCTTCTGGTTTCTTCTCAAAGCTTTCGGAGAATGTTCTTCTGTAAAACAGGATTAACGAAATGATACCGAAACTGATAGAGGCATCGGCCACATTGAAGATATAGCGGAAGAATTCAAATTCTTTGCCGCCCAACCAAGGTATCCATTCTGGCCAGGTGAAAGAGAACAGCGGGAAGTAGAACATGTCTACCACCAAACCGTACATCCATTGCCCGTATCCCCCGTCGGGAGGGAATAGTGTGGCAATTTGCAGGGGTGTGCTCTCGCTGAATATCTTGCCGTAGAATATGCAATCGACAATGTTCCCTACGGCTCCGGCAAAGATGAGAGCAACGCAGATTACATAGCCCAACTTGAATTTTCGCTTGATTAATAAGTAGAGATAATAAGCAATGGCTGCGGAAGCAATAATACGGAAGAGGGTTACAAAGAGCTTGTCCATTACCTTGATACCCATTGCTATGCCGTCGTTTTCGACAAAGCGGATATGGAACCACGAGAATATCTCGAAGTCCTGACCGAGGTACATATTAGTCTTTATCCAAAACTTCGACGCTTGGTCGATGATAAGGATAAGGACAATAAGGAGAACAGCCCAGGTTGCCTTCGACAATTTCATACCTTACTTCTGTCCTTGTTTCGCTTCAATGCTTAATGTGGCGTGGGGTACGGCGCGCAACCGTTCTTTAGGGATTAGTTTGCCGGTTTCGCGACAGATGCCGTAGGTCTTGTTTTCGATACGTATAAGGGCGGCCTGCAAACCTTGTATAAACTTCATCTGCCGTTGAGCCAAGCGTCCGGCCTCTTCCTTCGATAGGGTAGAAGCGCCTTCTTCCAGCACCTTAAATGTGGGTGAGGTATCGGTTACGTCATTGCCGTCGGCATTCATAATAATCTCTTTCAACGCTTCATAATCAGCCTTGGCCGATTCGAGCTTTTCGTTTATCAGCGTGCGGAATTCTTCTAATTCGGCATCGGAGTATCTTGTCTTTTCTTCCATGACCTTAATAATGTTGTTTGCTTGTTGTTATCCATGTGCTCTTAAAGGCACCAAAAATAATACTAATTTACTTAATAAACAAAAATACTTTGTTTTGCCCCCAACCCCCTAAAGGGGGCTATTGAGTGTCTGCGACTTAGAAAGTCCCCTTCAGGGGATTTAG
>DAIREI010000277.1:0-3246 GCA_036795675.1 Bacteroidales bacterium | reverse complement strand
CCAATTAGGGGCCGGCAAGAGGTTCGGGGCAAAAGCGAAGGATGTAGCAACGCAAAACGAGGAAACATTCATTTGTTCCCTCGTTCTTAATATGATTCTTATAGGATAAGTTTTATCAATCCTGATGCTCGTAGCAGAACTTTACGAAGGGGGCCTCATTAAGGTAGTCCAAGCTCTTTTGCACAGATTCTACCGGTGGGAAGTCGTAGTTTTCTACTTCCACTATCAGATACTTAGCCCCCGATTTATCCATGCTGTTGAATATCTTCTCGAAGTCCATATTGCCGCTTTGTCGCTTTCCTTTTCCCACATATCCTGGCGTACATGGCAAGATACCGCCCATAAACCGTTCTCGTCCAGTTTGGCTTTGAAATCGGCCGGCGTATAGTTGTAAATCAAGCCGTCCCAATAGTTGGCTGTCTCTACGTACTTATAACCCATTTTACCGATTTCTTCAATCATTGCCGCCACATTTTCCGAGCTTTTACCAATGTTGTCACGTAAGGAGTACATCTGAAGCCCGATGTTCTTTTCCAACTTCTGTACTACTTGTTCGTTCGTCTCCTTCTTCTGGCACGAAACTAATAAAGCCGGCACCATGATAATTAATAGAAACTTTGTAATTTTCATAAGAGTGTAATTTATAAATAGTTTAACGTTTAGTGTTTAGCGTTCACCTCCCCCCCCGACCCCTTCCCAAGGAGGGGATTTAGGGGAGGTTCAATATCTCTATATACGTTTGATTCTCATCGTCCCATTCATACTCACTGTTGATAGGGGCGGATAAGATAGGGTCTAAGGCGGGACTGATAGACAGCATATCCTCGGGATATATGGCTTCGCTGTTTGTCGGATTGTCTAAATACGTTTCGTCTTCATCTCCGTAGAGGAATCGCCATCCGCTGTCGATGTTGGTTTCGGGATAATCCCGGTAGCAATAACCAATGTGGTCGTTCTCCAATGCCCTCTTCGATACGAAGGCGTACTTTTTCACTGTGTTTTCGTCCTGCTGCTGTCGCGGGACATCATCTTGGGGTTTAGAATGTTCGTCCATATAATTTATATTAGTAATCTTTCTTTAATCTAAACCATTATCCGAAGTCGTCGAACATAAGCATTTCGGAGGATACGCCCAGGTTGTCGAGCATCACCTTTACGGCGTTGGCCATCGGGCCGGGACCGCACATGTAGTATTCGATGTCTTCGGGGGCTTCGTGATTAACCAGGTAGTTATCATAAATTACCTGGTGGATAAATCCGGTGTAACCTCTCCAGTTGTCTTCGGGCTGGGGTTCGCTTAGAGCGATATGGAAAGAGAAGTTGGGATACTCCCTTTCGATTGCCCTGAAGTCTTCTTCGTAGAAAATTTCGTTCTTCGAGCGGGCGCCGTACCAGTACGATATAGTACGGTCGGTCGTCTTCAAGGTGTGGAACAGATGCAGGAGTTGCGAACGCAGGGGCGCCATACCGGCTCCGCCGCCGATGTACAACATCTCTCGCTTGGTATTCAATATATGGAAGTCGCCGTAAGGACCGGAAACTTTCACCTTATCGCCGGGCTTGAGGTTGAAGATATAGGATGAGCACAATCCCGGAAGCACATTCATCCATCCGCCGGTGCTGCGGTCGAAGGGTGGGGTAGCGATACGGATATTGAGCATCACAATATCACCTTCGGCCGGATAGTTGGCCATAGAGTAGGCGCGGGTGGTTTCTTCGTCGTTGCGAGCCACCAAATCCCACATCTTGTATTTGTCCCATTCCGAACGGAAACGGTCGGGTGCGCCTTCCGATTCCTTTCCGTCGATATTAAATTCGGTGAAAGGTACGGGTCCGTACTTGGGCACTTGTATCTGTATATAAGAGCCCGGCTTGAAGTTGAGGTGTTCGCCCTCGGGCAATTTCACCTTAAACTCCTTGATAAACGAGGCCACGTTGTAGTTCGATACTACTTCGCACTCCCATTCTTTTACGCCGAATACCTCTTCGGGAACTACTACATTCAAATTGTCCTTCACCTTGGTCTGGCAAGATAAGCGCCAGTGGTCTTTAATCTGCTTACGGGTAAAGAATCCCACTTCGGTAGGCAGTATCTCGCCTCCGCCCTCTATTACCCGGCAACGGCATTGCCCGCAAGTTCCTCCGCCTCCACAGGCGCTGGATAAGTATATGTTGTGGGCTTGAAGCGTATTCAATAAAGTGCCACCCATGGATGATTCGAACTCCTTTTCGTCGTTCACCACAATCTTCACATTCCCCGAAGGGGTGAGTTTGCTTTTGGCAAATAGTAATACGATTACCAATAGTAAGATGATAATCAAAAAGACCACTATGCTGGATATAATCATTAAACCTCCCGACATATACTTATATTTTTATTCCTGAAAAACTCATAAAACCAAATCCCATCAATGCGGTAATAATAAAGGCAATGCCCAGTCCCTTCAACGGCTTGGGAATATCGGAGTATTGCAATTTCTCTCTGATGGCCGCCATGCCGATGATAGCCAGCAACCAGCCTATGCCCGAACCGAAACCGTAGATGGTGGCCATGCCCGCATCGGGGAAGTTCTTCTGCTGCATAAAGAGGCTGCCTCCCATGATGGCGCAGTTTACAGCAATCAAAGGGAGGAATATCCCCAGCGAATTATATAGCGCGGGCGTGAATTTCTCAATCACCATTTCCACCAGTTGGGTGAAAGAGGCTATCACGGCGATAAAGATGATAAAGCCGAGGAAACTGAGGTCGACGTTCTCGAACTGAGGGCCTAACCAAGTTAGTGCGCCTTGTTTTAATACGTGATTCTCAAGCAAATAGTTGATAGGAACGGTAAGTGTAAGGATAAACGCTACGGCTATCCCAAGCCCCATGGCTGTTTTTACGTTCTTGGATACGGCGAGGAAAGAACACATGCCCAGAAAGTAGGCGAATATCATGTTCTCTACAAAGATGGAGCGGACGAATGTACTTAAATATTCTTGCATAGCTTATCCTCCTTAATTCTTTTCTTGTAAACTCTTATCCTTCGCACGCTGAACCCATATAATACAGGCCACCACTATCAATGCCATCGGAGGCAGTATCATCAGCCCGTTATTCTCGTATCCCCACTCATAAAGCTTGTCGGGGATAATCTGAATGCCGAATAGCGTACCCGAACCGAACAGTTCGCGGAAGAACCCTACTATAATCAATATAAGGCCGTAACCCAAACCGTTGCCTACCCCATCGAGGAAAGAAGGCCA
>DAIREI010000276.1:0-3247 GCA_036795675.1 Bacteroidales bacterium | reverse complement strand
CCCCCCTATAAATAATCTTATATAAAGGAGAAAGCCGCTCAGGCGGATGTAAGGATTGGTCGATTGTATCCATTCTTGGGCATAGTGCGAAGCATCGGGCAGGTTGGAGAAAAGATTGAATACGGCCTGCTCGGCCAGTTCGCCTGTATTGATGCTATTTACCCATTCCTTGGTCGAAGAGAAGTCAGTGGGGTTGGCAATCAAGGTGGCGAGTATCTTCAACTCGCGGGTCTCCTGTTCCCAGAGTTCCTCAGCCAGCTCCGTATCGGGATAATACTCCTTAGCCAAAGCACGAAGCTTGGTCACCTGCACGCCCCAATTTACTTTGTACTGCAAACCCTTGTTGCGCATAGAAGCCGAAGAAGCCCCATCGCGCAAGAGATAGAGCTTCTTTCTTATTTCTTGTATCGTATTGGTTGTACTCATAATGCTGCAAAATTACATTATCTTCCGGGAATCGATAAATCAACGTTTCATTCGCCCCGCCTACGGCGCTGAGGGGGTATATCTTCTTGCCGGCGAACGGTGGGAATGAAGATATCTTGGGGGGTTTTGGGCCGGATATAGTCGTAATTGACGAAGTCTTTCAGGTATTTGTTCTCCGGGCTGATGTCGGGGATGGGGATGAGCACGCCTTTTGGGGTGGGCGACCACACAATCCTGACGGGTTTCCTCTCGCGGATATCGATGGTTATAAAGCTGCTTTGCGTGGTGTTCTGGCCTATATAACCGCCGCCCTCCTCTATGGGGTAATAGATAGATTCGGCGTTGCCGTCTATATCCAGCTTGTGCATTTCGCCTTCCAGGAAGTAAGCGGTCATGTTACGGCCTTTCAGTTGATTGAAATAGAGGCTGTCTACGTGTTCGATGGCGAATGCGTAGTTGATAAAGTTGACGCGTTCTATGGTTTCTTCGTTGAAAAGTATGCGTATAGTATCGCCCACTACCTGATAATTCTCGTTCCAAAGTATAGGATTCTTGTACAAAGAGAGCAGTGTATCAACGGTATTGTACTGCATAGAGTCGGCAACGCCTTGCATATCGATGCGATAAAAGCGCACGCCGTACCAGGCCGAGATCTCTCTTTCGTCGCCCACGGTGCGCATTTGCAGGGTATCGGCGTGAAGAAAGAGGGAGTCTTGCTGCGAATATTCTATAAATTGGGCCGAATCGGTGGCGAAAGCAAAGTTTTCGCGCTCGTCCATGAAGCCGTAATTACCGGTAATGATCGCCTTTCGGGCGGTGTCGTTCATTATCATGTTGGAGAAAGCTTCGCTAAATCCGGTGATGCGATTATATAATAAGGTGTCGGCGGTGATGGTTTTCGATTGGTCTTTGCTCACCACGGTAGACCGGTTGTAAAGTTCGGCTATCTCTTCTACGGTGTTGTAATAGCCGTGGTGGGAATATATCACTCCGCTGTCGCCCGTTATCTTGGTAGGGCTTACAATAGAGGCTATCTTGCTTACGGTATCGTAGATAAGGGTGTCGCTCTCTAAGAGGAATTGGGGGTTGACAAGCTCTACAATATTCTGAAAAGTGGCTATTCTGCTCTGCACATCGTACTGCCCGTAGACCGAGGTAAGCTCGTTTACGGAGTCGACAAGCATGCCTCCGTCGAAATAATAAGCCTTGTCGGCAATGCGGTCGTAGTTGAAATGATCGGTGTAAAGCGTAAGGTCGCGGTTCTCCATCCGCACATTGTCGAGCATTTTGGCCAAGCTTATATTGCCTTCGTAGTGCAGGTAATCGCCATACATAAACAAAGAATCTCCTTGTTCTATTATTACGTTGCTAAATGCCTCCAATGAATTGGTGTTGTTGTACAGGTAAGCGCTATCGCAATACATATAAGTGCCTTCATGACGGAATATAACGTTGCCGTCGAGCTTATACATATCGGGGTTAATGTCCTTTTCTATAATAAGATTGTCGGCATGCTCCACCACTATCAGCGTCCCTTCCCTTTCGGGAGGCGGGTTTTGCTGCATACCAAGCAGGGCAGTAGAAATAAAGAGCAGGCAAAACAGGGCTGTTTTGGGGTGTTTACCTAACCCAACCGTCCATTTCGAAATCACAATCACGCCATTTTTCGTTGATACGTATGTAGGTGCTTTGTTGCTTTTCCTTCACCCATTTCTCCAGTACCTCTTGCTTTTTTTGCATTTCTACTATGCCTTTCAGGGTCTGATAGTCGTCGGTTATGCTGGCCTTATGCCCGGGCGTTCTTGATTTAAGCCTAACGATGGCGGCTACCTCTTTTTGTTTGGAGTTGAGCCAGATAAAGGGTTGCGATATTTCGCCTACTTCCATCGTGCTTACGGCTTTGGCTATCTCGGGCGGCAGTTGTTCCATCTCGAAACGCGAGGTAGTTTCGTCGGCGAAACCTCGTTCGCTCTTTCTTATCATCAATCCTTTGTTGGCTCGGGTATCGCGGTCGTGCGAAATGTAGGTAACCGCGTCGTCGAACGAGTATTTATCGTCCGATATATCCATCCTTACCGAGTCTAACCGTTGGGTGGCTTCGTCCAGTTCCTCTTTTGATACGTGAGGTCTTAACAAGATGTGTCGCACGTTGATACGGTCTCCGCGCTTCTCTATCAGTTGGATGATGTGGTAACCGTACTCCGTTTCTACAATGCGCGATATGCGTTTGGGGTCGTTCAGGTCGAAAGCTACTGCGGCAAACTCGGGAACCAGTGTTCCTTTTCCTACAAATCCCAACTCGCCTCCGTACCTTGCAGTCTGTGTATCCTCTGAATAGAGGCGGGCAAGGGTAGAAAATTCGCGTTCGCCCGATTGAACCTGATCGGTAAATTCGCGCAAGCGGCGCTTAATGTCGTCAATTTCTTCGAGCGATATCTTGGGTTCTAAGGTAATAATCTGCACTTCTACCGTGGTGGGTATGAAAGGCAGGCTGTCTTGCGGTATGGTGTTGTAGTAATTGCGCACTTCTACGGGCGTAACCTTTACTCCCGAGGCCAGATTTTGCTGTACGGCGCGTACCATTTCCATCTCTTTTACCGATTGTTTCATCTCGTCGCGATAGGCTGAGATAGGCTTTCTTACATATTCTTCCAGTTTTTCGCGCGAGCCTACCATACTAATCCGGCGGTTTATCTCCTGGTCTACGTAGGTGGCCAACTGCCCTTCGGGGATATCTATACTGTCCAGCTTGGCCTGATGGAGGTAAAGTTTCTGGATAGCCAGCCGTTCTGGAATAACACAATGGGGGTCGCCCGTGATA
>DAIREI010000275.1:0-3251 GCA_036795675.1 Bacteroidales bacterium | reverse complement strand
TCTTTTACTTCGGGATTATACAAAGAAAACGAAACGAAATCATTGCCGTATTGCTTGGGAACAAGCGGAGATATGACGGGGGTAATATTTTCCGATGCCAACATCTTCACGTCGAGCCACAAGTCGTTGACGTTTTGGGGCAACACCAAATGATATTCCCTGAAATTTAATCCCTCGGTCATGTTCACATCATAGCCTACAACCACGCGGTGCAAGGCATTTTTCTGCAAGGGAAACACCCGGCAAGTGAAAAAATCACTGCCTGCCCATTCCATCAAAGCCGGGTCGATACGCAGGCCCACAGTCTCTTCGTAAGCGATTGCCGCATTATCTTTTGGTACGATGCGGGCTTCCTTCACGTTGTTCCACGCTCTTCCTTCAGTATATTTTATCTTTTCGGGCGATAAATCGTGATTTCCTTTATTATAATGGATATGAGCGACAGACTTATCTTCGTTCAGGTACTCCTCTTCCCCAAAGGCAAAATAATAAGGCGAGGCTCCGTTGGGCAGTTTCAGCTTGAAAGTTCCTTCCAAGCCCTCTTGTTTATCGTTGTAAAAGAAGCAATCGAGCAGCACCCGCACGCGGAAACCCTCTACTTGTACCGACATCTGCACGGCTTCTAAGGGGAGATAATCGTCGCGCCCATCGCCAACCTCCAGACGGATAGCATTGTCGGGCATCGTAGAGCGGCGCCAGGTGGCATTTTTACGGCTTTCGGGTTTCTTGGTAGGACTACTTACTCCTGCCACTTTTCCTTCCAAGCGGCTTGGCACCTCGGCTATCGAAACCACCTCTACCTGCATCATTTCGTCGCGTTCAAGCTCTATAGTCAGCTCGGTAACCCCTTCTTCCACCTCTACTACCATACTGATATAGCCGATAGCGTGTATTTCAATATTCTCGTTTTCTATGGGAAGTTTGATGGAAAACCGTCCATCTGCATTGGTTATGCTGCCTGTACGCGAATATTGTATCATTACCGCCGCTCCGGCAATAGGCTTACCGTCGGCCGAGTCGCTTATCCGCCCCGATACAATGCGCGAATCGTTGGCCAATGAACAATGACCGGTAATAAGTAAACAGAAAACAGTGATGAGGATAAGCCGTAAATTCATGGTGTATGCAGATAAAGTGTTTAATGTTTAATCGAACCCTCAGAGCGGCAAAATGTCCATAGCCGGACGCTCACGCATACAGCTATGGACATCCTGCCGCTAAAACGGCTTATCACTCATTATACGTAGGCAGAAGGGAATAGTCCTTCGAGTAGCGGAGCATCTGCTCGGAGTAGCCTTCGGTATAAGTAGGCGTTACATTGGTGATGGTGCCGTCGGCGTCTTTTTCCACTACATAAACGGGATTTACGAAGCCTTTGTAGGGAGCGATGGCCAAGGCGTTATAACGTTGCTTGATTTCTTTATGCAGCACAGGGTCTACTTTTACGGCGTAGGCTTCTACAATTTCCTGAGCGCCTTTTACGTCGCCTTCCGACTTAATGCGTTGTATCTCGGCCAATAAGTCGCCGATGAGCGTGCGCATCTTTTCGTAGTCGTTTACCTTAACGTAGGTTTTGCCGTCTTCTTTTATCAGTTCCACCACTTTGTCATCTTGTCCGTGCTCCAATACCCAACGGGCGATTAGGGCGCGGTTGCGCATGTGGGCTTCTTCTATTTCCTTGCCCAACTCTATCCTCGACAATTGGGTGAGGATGCCGTTCATCATATACTTATAGTATTCGGCCTTATAAGCGTCTTTGTCGTTTAAGAGTCCCAAATCCAGCATCTTATTATCGGCCATGTAGTAGAGTCCGAAGAGGTCGGCGCGGGCTTCTTCTATTACCGAACTGTACACTCCCAATATATCGGGGTCTACGCCGGGCAGCAGTTGCCCTGAGCCGTGGCCGAGGCATTCGTGCAGGTCGGTATGGAGGTTGTTGGTTTGCGAAGTAAATTTCTTCATCAGTTCTTTAATGTCTTCTCCGTAAACAAACTCATCGTTGAAACCACTACCCGCCGACGCTTTATCGTAAGCTTCGGTAATGTTGGTGATAGTAACCGATTTAGAGCCGTAATCGCGGCGTATCCAGTTGGAGTTGGGCAGGTTGATGCCGATAGGTGTGGGCGGATAGCAGTCGCCTCCCAGCATGGCGGCGGTAATTACTTTGGCAGTCACCCCCTTTACCTCTTTCTTCTTGAAGCGGTCGTCGATGGGCGAATGGTCTTCAAACCATTGGGCATTCTCACTGATGAGTTGCGATATCTTGGTAGCTTCCACATCTTTGAAATTAACCAACGATTCCCAACTGGCTTTCAAGCCCAGGGCATCGCCGTAGGTTTCGGTAAAGCCGTTTACGAAGTCGACCAACGAAGCGGTGTCTTGTACCCACTCGATAGAGTATTGGTCGTAGAGTTTCAGGTTGCCTGTTTCGTAATATTCCACTAGCAGGTCAATCACTTTTCGTTGTTGTTCGTTTTCGGCATACTTGGCAGCTTCTTTCAGCCAATAAACAATCTTTTCTATGGCTAAAGAATACAATCCTCCTACCTTATAAGTCTTCTCTACCAGCTTGCCGTTTTCTTTTACCAAGCGGCTATTCAATCCGTAAGGAACGGGCGTTTGGTCTTTCGGATTTTTCATCTTTCCGTAGAAAGTCTCCACGTCTTTTTGGGTTACGCCTTCGCCGTAATAGTTGTTGGCCGAGTTGACAATAACGTCTACGCCGGTATCTTGATTCACTTTCTTGGCCATCACACCCGGGTCGAACATAACGGGAGCCAGTTCAGCAATGAATGCGTCTACCGTTTGTCCTTCATGCAAGGGTACTAAGCCTTCGGGCAGCGACTTAACGGCATTTTCGAAGAAAGTTTTGCTAAATTCGGGCAGAAACTTTTCCTCGCCGTAATGGTGGTGTATGCCGTTGGAGAACCAAACCCGTTTCAGGTAGACCTCCAATTGGGCAAACTCGGGGTTGGCTTTATCGTTATAGTTTTCGTAGATGGCTTCCAGGGTGCGGCGGATAGCCAGGTTGTAGCGGTTGTTCTGGTCGAACAGGATGTCGCGTCCCCACAGGGCGGCTTCGCTAAGGCAATACAAGAGGCTTTTTTGTTGGAGCGTTAAATCGTCCCAGCCCGTTACCTGATAGCGCAATATGCCCAAATCGGCAAAGCTTTCTACGTTGTAATTAAAAGAATCTTGCTTCGGTGTATCGGTCTTTTTATTGTCGGTACAGGCAAAGCATAAACATGCGG
>DAIREI010000274.1:0-3304 GCA_036795675.1 Bacteroidales bacterium | reverse complement strand
TACGAGAACATTGCAAAAGAATTGAATAATTAATTATAAAGATATATATGGATTACAAGAAATCGACAGCGCCTACCAACACCATTACCAGAGATATGATGGCTTTGGCAGAACAAACAGGCAATATCTACGAAACCGTACGCATCATAGGCAAGCGCGCTAATGAAATCGCGATGGAATCGAAGCACGATTTGGAGAATAAGCTGAAAGAATTCTCGTCGTACAACGACAATCTGGAGGAAATATTCGAGAACCGCGAGCAGATAGAAATATCACGCTACTTCGAGCGGATGCCTAAGCCCACGCTTATCGCAACGCAAGAATATATAGACGGAGAAGTTTACTATCGCAACCCCGCGAAGGACAAAGATAAATTAGACGAATTATGATTCAACGCATCCAATCGGTTTACCTGCTTCTAATATTCGGGCTGATGCTGGCCATGTTCTTTCTTCCGCCCGTAATGAAATTCGAGAAAGAAGGAGTAGAGGTTTTAGGATTATCGCTCAATGTAATTTATGGCTTATCGGGCCTAATGGCCTTGGTTTGCATCTTCCTTTATAAGAATAGGCCGGTGCAACTGTATCTCTGCTACGGCATAGCGCTCATTCTGGTGCTGTCGTATCTGATTATCCTCTTCGATTTTGGAATTTCAGGCGGAAGCGACGAGATAAAAACCAAGTTCCAAGCGCCTATTATATTCCCTCTGTTTGCACTGGTTCTCGATATTCTGGCCATACGCGCCATTCAAAGCGACGAGAAATTGGTTCGTTCAACCGAAAGACTTAGATAATAAAACAGGCAAGATGAATGAAAAGTAAAAGCATTATATGCTGGAGCCTCGGTTTGCTCATCGTTGTTCTTTTGCTTTTCAACTTGTTCTTTGGCTCAGTATCCATTCCTGCTTCGGCGGTAATGGATATTCTTTTTAGTAAGGAAGTGGAGCGCTCGGCCTGGACGCATATCATACTGCAATCGCGATTGCCGCAGGCCATTACCGCCTTGCTGGCCGGTGCTGGCTTGGCCGTGAGCGGGTTGATGCTTCAAACCTTGTTTCAGAATCCGTTGGCTGGTCCCTCTATCCTGGGCATCAGCGGCGGAGCCAACCTGGGTGTGGCCTTGGTTATGCTCTCGGTTGGAGGGATTGCTGCGGGCGGCGCCACTTTTTCGTTGGGCGTGAACATCTCGGTGGTGCTGGCGGCTTTTGTGGGAGCCATTGCCGTGCTGGGTCTGATTATTTACTTCTCATCGAAGGTAAAAAGCAATGTGCTGATACTTATTATCGGTATGATGATAGGCTATTTGGCCTCGTCGGCGATAGCGATACTCAATTCATTGGCCGAGGCCGATAGCGTCCGCTCGTTTGTGATATGGGGCTTAGGCACTTTCTCCAACGTCTCGTCGGGTCAAATCGTTTTCTTTTCCATCACTACATTAATAGGCATATTTTTTTCGATATTATTAATCAAGCCCTTGAATATACTGCTGTTGGGCGAGAACTATGCAGCCAACCTGGGGTTGAACCTGATGCGTATACGCATTCTCATCCTCTTATGCACGGGGTTTCTTACGGCCATCGTTACGGCCTTTTGCGGCCCGGTAAGTTTTATAGGGCTGGCGGTGCCGCACATTGCGCGCCTGATGCTGAAGACGTCGAATCAACGCTTGCTCGTTCCTGCCACATTGCTGGCAGGGGCGGTGGTGGCATTGCTTTGTAACCTCATGACGGTGATACCGATAAACAACACACTATTACCACTCAATGCGGTGACGCCGCTCATTGGCGCTCCGGTAATTATTTATGTAATACTTAGTAAACGCAATACAAACTATTTTAATTAACGATATGAAGATCTCATTTCACGGCGCAGCGCGTACGGTAACAGGCAGTAAACATCTCATCGCATTCAACGATAAGAAAATATTGTTAGACTGCGGAATGTTTCAGGGGATGGGCACGCAAACCACTCCGCTCAACAGTAATTTCGGATTCGATCCGCAAGAAGTTAATCACGTTTTTCTGTCGCACGCCCATGTCGACCATTCGGGCCTCTTGCCCAAGTTGGTGAAGGAAGGCTTCAAGGGGAAAATATTCGCCACGCCGGCCACCATCGATATTGTAAAGGTATTGCTGCGCGATTCGGCCTATATTCAGAAACAAGATATTCATTTCCTCAACAAGAAACGGAAAGAAGAGGGTAGGGAGTTGCTTCAACCTCTTTACACCGAAGAGGATGTGGAGGCGACTTTCAACCATTTTGTGCCTATACACTACCATCAGGCAGTGCAGGTGGAAGACGATATACAAGTGCAGTATTTCGATTGTGGGCACATCATAGGGAGCGCTACCGTCTACCTCACGCTCACCGAGCACGGCAAGCCCGTAACCGTTGCTTTCAGCGGCGACGTAGGCCGGTACGGCGACCCCATCCTGCACTCGCCCCAGCCCTTTCCCCAGGCCGACTATATCATTATTGAATCTACCTACGGCGATAAGGTGCACGACCCCATCGATACCTATGCCGACGATTTGTATGCCAACATTCAAACCACCTGCCTCGAAAAACGGGGAAAACTCATCATCCCCGCCTTTAGTGTGGGGCGTACGCAGGAGTTGCTATATGCACTTAACGACTTGGAGTTGATGGGTAAACTACCCGATATACAATATTATGTAGACAGCCCTATGTCTACCCGCATTACCGAGATTGTGAAGCAACATCCCGAGTGCTTCAACCGCTCGCTACAGAAATTGCTGAAGCGCGATATGGATCCTTTCGATTTTCGCGGGCTTAAGTTCATCACCGATAAGCGCGACTCGCAGGCCTTGAACGTCAACTACAATCCCATGGTGATAATTTCCGCATCGGGCATGGCCGAGGCGGGGCGTGTTAAGCACCACATCGCCAACAGCATAGAAAACTGGCGCAATACTGTCATGATGATCGGATACTGCGAGCCGCAGTCGTTGGGCGCACGATTGAAGCAGCATCCCGAAACGGTAAAAATATTCGGAACCGAGTTTCAGGTAAAAGCCGATATCGTTTCGCTCAACTCGATGAGTGCCCACGCCGATTACATCGACCTGAGCCAGTATCTCTCTTGCCAGGAGCCTTCATTGGTAAAGCGCGTCTTCGTGGTTCACGGCGAATACGAAGTGCAGGAAGTCTTTAAGAAAAGATTGATAAAGAAAGGATTTGTCGACGTAGAGATTCCTCAGCTCCACCAGGAATTTGGCATAAAATAGGCGCTATGGTTATTTAAAGAAAGCGCGAAGCGAAGATAAGCCCCCTTTAGGGGGGTG
>DAIREI010000273.1:0-3311 GCA_036795675.1 Bacteroidales bacterium | reverse complement strand
ATACTATTCTCATCGGTCAATTGCTAATGTCCTTAATGGAAAACGTGAAAATAGAACCAAAATTATAAATCGGGTCAAATTCTATTCGTCAAACAAGTATTCGTTCTTATATCCTGCCCAAATATCGGTCAGGTTACCGTCATTCTTTCCACCTATTATATAGAAATATACTTCTTTGTCGTCTTTGATTACCGTAGCGCCGTACCGTTCAGTATAGTTTTCGGGCAAGTCGGCTTTATGTCCTTCCGATTTCCAGGTATTGCCGCCGTCAGGCGAATAATATACGGTCTCATTCAATTTGCCGTCGGCCAGTTTACCGTTAAGGACAAACAATTCGCCGTTGTATACCAAGGCATTGAATTGCTCCAATACAGGGAAGCTCGATTCGTCTGTATTGAGTTTTGCCCAATAGAGGCCGTCTTCCGTACTCCACACCGAATTAAGCCCGACTCCCGATTGATTCTTTCCTCCGAAAATCAAGAGCCTTTGCGTATTCATAGCGGCATAACTTTGCGATTCAAAGCCGGTGACGGGAAAGGAGGATGGAACTTCAGCCCCTATCGTCCAAGCATCAAAATCGCTCGTAAAACCGAATACGGTTTTGCCGTCAAACTCAACAATCGCAGCCAAACCTTCTTTCTGTATCGAACTTTTATGGAGATAACCTAAAATGCTTATTATTTTATACGGAACAGGTATAACTTCCCAACTGGCAACATTGTACGAGACAAAAAGCTCATTCGTACCCACAGAAGCATATAGTGCCGATCCACTCTCGCGGATACTGCTTAACACTACGTCTTGCGGAAAGTTGACCAAAGGCACTTCTACCCAGTCGGCATTGACAGGGTTATTATTGTTTGTCAGCTTATATAAGGAAGTATTACCGTTGTTTTTAGTAAAGATATATTGTGCTCCTCCAAAGTAAACGGCCTTGGTTTCGTCGGAATCCAATAGGTTGAGGGATGAAAAACGTTGAGAGTAATATACCGAGTCGGGGTCGACGGTATGGATATTTATCCAAAACTCGTAGTTCTTCTTCTTAACCCCATTTTCGGCCGTAATCATTAAATCCAAGGCTTTGGCGCTAATGTCGATCGAGTCGCCCGAAGCATAAATAGTATCTCCAAGCACTTCGAGGTAGGCACTCGCAGAAGCCAGTTGGAAAGACATTACTGCTTTGCGGGTACTGAAATCCGTTCCGTAACTCATCGAGTCTTGATTGAAAATTCGTCCGTTCAACTGGTCGATAGTAAAGACTACCGAAGCCAATTCCGACACCGAGTCACTCTTTAGTGTGAAAGAGAAAAGCTGGGCGTCGTCCGACACGATCACCGTTTCCAAATCGCTGTCGCCCAAACAACTGTTCAGGAACAATAACCCCAGAAAGCAACAAAGACCTACTATAGCGTGTTTCAAATGCATCTATTCATTAGTTTTTATACCGATTGCAAAAGTAGGATTATTTTTTACTCTAAGCGCTATCTAAGAGGATATTTATAGATTTTTAGAAACTATTTTGGATTTTTGCCCTCATTTGACGGCAGTTTACGCGATATTTTATTATTTTTGCAAGATAGTAATCGGTAGTGCGCTTCGCACTTACCGTTCACTACGTGCAAAGCACGCTCACAAGGCAACGCCCTCACAAGCGAAGCCTCACAGGGCAACGCCCTCGAAACACTGTACACCTTCAAACTCCGACACTGTACACCCTTTAAATACGAAGGTGTAGACCCTCGCAATCCGACGGTCTACACCCTCAAGGTCATCCAATCTATTATGAGATTCCCTAAGGTCTATTTTGAGATTCCCCTAAGTCTATTTTGCCTACCCGGCAAGCCTATCAATAAAAATTACATCTGGCTGGCCACTTCGGTCACTATCTGCCCGTCGAAGAGGTTGATGATGCGGTGGGCGAACGCGGCATCGTGTTGCGAGTGCGTCACCATCACAATGCTGGTTCCCTCCTTGTTCAGTTCCGATAGCAAGTCCATTACGTCCTTCCCGTTCTTCGAGTCGAGATTACCGGTAGGTTCGTCAGCCAGAATCAGTTCGGGGTTGGCTACCACGGCACGGGCGATGGCTACACGTTGTTGTTGCCCTCCCGATAGTTGGTTGGGGAAGTGCTTGGCACGGTGGCTGATATTCATCCGTTTCAAGGCCTCCTCTACCCTTTTCTTGCGGTCGGCTTTGTTGATACGCATATACACCAAAGGCAACTCTACGTTTTCAAACACCGTCATCTCTTCAATCAGGTTGAAGCTTTGGAACACAAAACCAATCATCCCCTTGCGGGCTTGTGTGCGATCTTTCTCTTTCAAACCGCCCACCTCTTTTTCACCTAGGTAATACTTACCTGAGGTGGGATTGTCCAGTAGCCCCAAGATGTTCAACAACGTGGACTTGCCACAACCCGAAGGACCCATAATGGCTACAAATTCGCCATCTTTCATTTCCATCGATACTCCGTTCAACGCCACGGTTTCTACTTCTTCCGTGCGGAACACTTTCTTTAGATCTTCAATTTTAATCATTGTTTTAATGTTTAAATCACCTCCCCCCCCAGCCCCCTCCCAAGGAGGGGGAGTTAAGCGAGGCATCGTTTATTAATAATTATTTTGCTTCATTTCCTCTTATTTTGTTTGACATGGACGAATAATTACTCGCCCCTACGGCATTGCTTTGCGTCTCCCCCTCCTTGGGAGGGGGCCGGGGGGAGGTGGTTAATTGTTTATTGACTTCGCCGGGTTTCGCGACAGCACCCACAGCGTTATTCCCGAAGTGGTGAGCAGCGCGATGATGCACTGGACAACTATGGGCCATGCAAAGATAGTCCAATCGATAGATATATGATTGGCATAATTACTTAAAACTTCTTTTATCAAATACCAAGCTATAGGGCTGGCGATTACAGCAGCTATGCCTATCCACTTGAGGATATCGAGCGATAGAAGACGGAATACCGAACCCTTCTCTGCCCCATGGATGCGGCGGATGGCAATCTCCTTCGTACGGCGAATGGAGCTATAGAGGTGGATGGCCAGCAGCCCCAGCATGGCGATGAAGATGGAAATCGCAGTGGCTGTAATTAAAATCCGGGTGTATTGCTTTAGCTCTGAGAATTTAGCATTATAAAGGTCGATACTCCAACGGGGATTCATGATATAGTCGGGGGCGAATCGCCTGAATACGGAGAGGATGGCTTCCTCTGCCTGCAGGCGGGTCACGCCCTCGTTGAAGCGGATATTATAAACCGATGGGTCGGGTGTGCGCGCAATCATCAATGGGGCAATCTTGTCTACCGGGTT
>DAIREI010000272.1:0-3312 GCA_036795675.1 Bacteroidales bacterium | reverse complement strand
GAGCCAGTTTATCTGTAAAGTGGTTTTCTCTGATAAGACCCGGTGGAAGTTGTGTTCGGGCTTAATTACCGGATGCATGGCCAAGTAGCGCTCACCGTACACGTAAGCTTCTCTGAATTGTTGCTTTGCAACCGGAACCTCATTGTCTTCATAGGCTTTCCACAATACCTCGGCCCAATGAACGCCGTTGCTGTCGATGGTTGCGCCGTAGTCGAATATAATGCCTTTTATCTTGTCGAGGTTGACCATAGTTGCTTTGCTGCTGATAATTATAATTGATTAATGCTTTTGCATCAATTGGCTCCTGAACTTCTTCGAAAACCGTTCGTGGCGGTAACGCATGTAGAACAGCATAAGGTTCATTACCGTCAGTTCGAAAACAAAATAGATCCAAGGCAGATTAATCAGTACGCTGATGAACAATACGATGGCCCGCAAGTTGAACGATAGCAGGTTGGCGTAGGTCATCAAGGGGAGGCTCTTCTCGCGAAACTCGATGCAGAACCATTCGGGCGCGCGGTTGCCCTTGAATATCTTGATTACTTTCAACGTATTCTGAAGTTCGGGAGTGAGTTTCTCTTGCGCTTTGGTGTAATTCATATAAAAGAACTCGAAGAGCTTCCTTACGGGTTCTTTGCTCCAACTCATCTTCTTGTAGCGGCTTTTCAAGCGTTTATAACGAGCCACTTCGCTACCTTCTTTTCCTTTAATAAATAGCAGGTGGATGTTGCGGTAATAATCGGCCAGCATGGCTTGCAAGCCATGGCTTATTCCGACAAATACGGCCAATATCAGTATCCAAAAGCTCCACTCGGGCCACATGCGCAATACAAGGGCCAGGTAGATGGTGACGAACCAGATGTCGCCGCAGGCTCCGTCAAGGATGCGCCCCCATTCCGATTTCTTGCCGGTCATGCGTGCCAACTGTCCGTCGGCGCTATCGTAGGTATTGGCCCAGATAAGCAGTCCTACGCCCAGCAGGTTGGTAAGGAAATCGGTGTAGTAGAAACAGATGCCGGCTCCTACGCCCAAAAAGATGGCCAGAATGGTCACTCCATTGGGACTTAAACCTGTTTTCTTGAAGAATAAGGCCCATAGATAGCCCAAGCGCCTGTAGAAATAGATGTCAATCCATTCTTCCGTATCGCTCGATTTTAATGTTGATTCAAATGTTATCTTTTCTTTTTGCATATTGATAAATACGGTTCGCTATGTGGGGAGCTGCCTGATTGCGGCAGGGAGCAAAGCTCGGCCAGTCGTTGAAGTCGATTATTCTTATCTTTCCTTTTGTATCAACGATACAGTCTCCGCCATAAATATAGATGTTGAGTATGTGTGCTGTCTTATTGCAGATTCGTTTTAATGCCTTGATGTCGAAAGGTGTGCCTTTGGCCTTTCCGTTGATGGCCTCGAGGCCGAATTTACTATGGTTTAAGTCGTTCGGATAAAACCAGTAGAAAAAGTCTGTGCCGGCTACGCCGTAAAATTTTATCAAGTCGCCTGCTAAGTGTTCGTTTATTACGGCCGATGGTATGCCGCGCAGGGCGTATTCGTGTATAATATTATCCGTCTCCTCGCCGTTGCGGGCGTAGGTTACGTCTTCGCGATGGATGGCATGAAAGTCTCCCCGCTTCACCCAGCAGTATTGTCCCAGAAACTCTGAGCCTTCAGGCAATCCCTCGTCGGTAGAGACGATAAGGCTGCGCGGGTAGGGTATGTTGTTCTCGATAAGAAGATGCGTCATATTGGCGCGGGTGCAGTTGTTGATGCCGTGCCCCGAGTTGATGACCGGTATGCCGTCTTCTTCACATTGCTTCAGTTTCTCTATGGTTCGTGTGTTGCGCGCCATGTTGAATATAAGGTCGGCTTCGATAGCTTGTGCTTGCTGAAATCCGGTTTCGGAGTATTCTATTACCCGGCAGCCGAATGCTTTCAGGTGCTGCACGGTAAGATTAAAGATAGCGGCATCATTACCAATATGGTTGGGTGAATATTGGTTTTCTCGCTTTATGCCTACTATCGTCATATTATCTTTCATGGATGTTCTCTTCACTTAAAAATAATTCTGCTTTCATAATATCTTCGGCATGGTCTACGTCTACTATTTTCCCGAACGGGCAGGCTTTTAATCTTAACCCTTCTGCAATGAGCCTCCGCTGGTAGTTGCGCATGCGCGAAACGCCCTCGTCGAGGCAGGTTTTCAATACGTTGATGGCTTTGGGTGTAAGGCCGTATATCCCTCCCGATACATAACGGGCATCGCCGGGCGTGTCGAGGAAGCCGGTAATCTCTCCGGTTTCGGGGTTTTCGGCCACATACAAGGGCTTTTCGTCGTCGATAAAGCCGGTTACCGCCATCATGCCGTCGTATTCGTTGTCGGCGGCGAAGCTGCGAATATAAGGCGCAAAGTCCTCTTGACGAAATATGGTATCTACCGTGGTAAGGCAGAATTTGTCGCCCGTAAGGAAGCGGCTCAATTCATAAAAGCTGTGCATGGAACTCGGCGTCGACTTCACTACAATATTCAGCGGAATGTTTATGTCTATGTTCCGGAGGTGCTGTTGTACCTCTTTCATCTCTTCGTTTACTATAATGGATATGCTACTTGCCTCGTTGCGGAGGAACAAGGATATCAGGCGGTCGACCAGCGCAACGCCGTTTATCCTCACCAACGGTTTGGGCGTAGCTATCCCTTCCTGTACCAGTCGGGAACCTTCGCCTGCGGCAATAATAGCGTACTCCATTAGTTATTCGTCGTCTTTAGTTAAATCCAGTTTCTCGTTGTCGCTTCCCCGCTCAAAGTATTGTTTCTTCAGCGGGTTGGCGTTAATTTGTTTATCTATGATGCGATTGTGATAAATGTCGGTCGATAAATAGAGCGCCTGACGCATCGAGTCGGGGAGCATCAGGTCTTTTCCGGCTTTTTCGAACGAGGCGTTCTTATCGGGGGTGATGACCACATACGGAAGATTGGCGGCGTATCGTACGCCTTCGCCCGACGATAAGGTACGGAAAGGGATCAGTCCCTGGTCGGCATACATGGCCAATACGGCATCGTAGCGGGTGTAGTCGCCCGAGCCGAAGAAGTCGTCGGCCGAGTAAGGGCCGAAGCAATAAACGCCTGCGCTGCTTGCCGCCTTTACGGCCGGGGCGATAATCTCTTCTTCTTCCTTGCCCAAGTGTTGCTCTTTGATGCCTGCGCCCGGGTTGAGCGAAAGCACGGCGATGCGAGGATTGGTAATCATAAAATCGCGCACCAGCACGCCTTTCAGTATCTTCAGTTGTTGAGTAATATTTTCTTGGGTGAGCGCG
>DAIREI010000271.1:0-3319 GCA_036795675.1 Bacteroidales bacterium | reverse complement strand
TACTTAGAGGCCGACGGGATTAATTACCGCGTGGCTCAACCCGGCATAAAGATCATAGACGGGAAGTTGTATGCCAACTGTGTAGTAAAGGCCGCCGACATCCGGTATACTACAGACGGAAGCGAACCTACGCAGGAATCGCCCCGCTGGACTGCGCCCGTAGACTGCGATGCCGCATTGGTAAAAGCCAAGACATTTTATAACGGAAAGGAAAGTGTTACTTCGTGGTTAAAGTGAATAGGTATCGCCCTGACGGATATCGCCTGTAAGGTAGCCTTTATAAAACCAATTATAGCGTTGCTCCGACGTACCGTGAGTAAAGGAGTCGGGCACGCTATACCCCTGAGCCTCCTCTTGCAGGCGGTCGTCGCCGATGGCTGAGGCCGCATTCAGGGCTTCTTCTATGTCGCCCGAATCCAGGGTTCCGAACATCTGCTGGGTATGATTGGCCCACACGCCCGCATAGAAGTCGGCCTGCAACTCCAGGCTTACCGATATGCGGTTAGCTTCTACCTGGCTGCCCCGCGCCATTAGCGCGTTGGCCTTATCCAGCGTTCCCAACAGTTTCTGTACATGGTGCCCCACCTCGTGGGCAATAACGTAGGCGTAGGCAAAATCGCCATCGGCGTTTAATTGATTGGCCATCTGGTCGAAAAAAGAGAGGTCGAGGTATATCTTCTCGTCGGCCGGGCAGTAGAAAGGCCCTGTGGAGCTTTGCGCCGTGCCGCAGGCCGAAGTGGTATAACGGCTAAAAAGCACCAGCGTAGGCTTACGGTAAGTAGCTCCCATATCGCTGAATATCTTGGTCCAAACATCTTCTGTATCGGCCAATACCACCGAGGCAAACTCGGCCATCTCGTTCTCTTCGGCCGAAGGAGTATGGTTTTGCGTAATGCCCGAATCCACTATGGCATCGCCGCCCAGCAGGCCTATCAACTGCAAGGGATTACCTCCCATCAGCAAATATACCAATGCTATGATTATCATCGTTGCGCCTCCGCCCACCGTGCAACCGCGCCCGGTCATCATTCCCCCGCCTTGCGAGCGCCTGTCGTCTACGTTTGCGCTGGTTCTTCTACCTCTCCACTGCATAATTGTATTATTTAATGATTTACTGTAAAACAATCGAGTACAAAGATAAGTTTTGGCGGGGAAGAAACAACAAACAAAGCATTCATTTAATTGAATATTTCATTTTCTTTTCAGAATTGCAGTCTATCTTGCTCGTATTATTAGCTCTTAATACGCATATCAACATATCACAAGCTTACCTGTTACTGAAATGAAAATGCCAAGTTATAAGTTGCAACCGCTTGATTCGTGGATGTCCGGTTTTTTAAATGAAGATAACACGGCCATATTTATCTTCATGCGTCTGGCTCAAATGCCCGATGTCGATCGTCTGGAAGCAGCCATAACCGCCACGGCGGTAATAGTGCCGGAAATATTGTGCTGTTTCAATCGCAAGAAGAATTGCTTTGTCTACTCCGGTTTATCGGCCGGTGATGTGGTAACGGTGGCCGATAGCTATTTCATCAAAGGAGTAATCCCACACATCAACCTGACTAACGGTCCTATGTTGCGTATCAGTATTTCTCCTTGTGCCGGCGGAGGCTGTTGGTTTAATATGGGAATGAGCCACCTCTTAGCCGACGGCGGAGGCGTGAAGGAATACTTGAAGATGCTTTGTCATTTCTACAATCACCTTGAAGAAGCAGATGCAACAAAGTACAATAATCTGCGCAACCCCGAGCAACTATTCCGCAAGTTCAAGCCCGAAAAGTTAAATATCCCACCCGAAATTAAGGAAGTAGACAAGACATTCGGGCGGGCCGATATACAAATGAATAGCGATGGGAGTATCCGTTTTTATCAAACCAACAAGGTAGATTTATTGCCGGAGGAGCTGACCGGCGTAAAAGCCCGTGCCAAAAAAGCCAATGCCACGCTCAACGATGTATTTCTCACACTTTTCCATTGTGCGCTTCATCAGCGCCTTAACAAGGCGAGAGTGGTGCTGGGATGCCCTATCGACCTGAGAGCCGTCTTTGCCCAACACATCGCCGCCGATACATTTACCGTATGCAACCTTACCAGCTACCTGCACAGCCCTATCGAGATAAGTCCGGTTAGTACATTCAACTCCGTGCTTCATGCCGTGAGCAGTATAATAAGAAAACAAAAAGAGACAAACGCTTCGTTAGTAAGGCTTAAGGGACTCTATAGCCTGCCGGCCCGGATAAGGCCATGGGTGATGAAGACACAGCGCACCCCCGAGCCTAAAGTACTCTATTCCAATATAGGGATAATTGATGAAACTACAGTCTGCTTCGCCGACAATGAAATACTCGATTGCTTTATAGGCGGTCCTTTCAAGGAGTTGCCCGGGATAAGGGTTCTGATAAGCACCTTCAAAGGAAAGTGTACTATTTCTTCCAACTCTTACGGTTCGTCGGACAATCATGTGCTTATTACCCAAATGCTCGAAGACATGAAGAACCGCGCCTTGGCATGGAGCAATGCCGGCTCGTTGGTGAATGATATAAAGATTCAATAACTTGATGGTTCAATACGGCTTTTACTTAAATAGCGTGAAACTAACGTCCGCCAAGCGCTTCATCAGTTCCTTGCCGGGAGAGAACAGGAGTTTCACCTTTTTTATTTTAAATTTTCATCGGTTTGACTTAACCGATTGGAGAATAAACTTTTAGCAGAGCTATTTAATTTAAGAGGTAACGAGTTAGTAACCGTGCGATTTACAGCGTTTTGCGGTGCGATACTATCAAATAACTCAGGTGCAAAAGTACGCAATTTCTTTGGGATTTTCAACAAAACGAATGGGTTGTTTTTTATATGCTTCGTCTGTCCACCCCCACGGCGGTAGAAGTTATTCTCGCGCCGGCGGTTATTCCCGTAGGCTTCCGCCTCTACAAAAGGCTGGGAAGCCATGAGCGGGAAATAACCGGCATAGGCGCGGGCAATAACTTCGGGATCAACCGCACAATTATTTGATCGCAGTAAATTCTCAAACTAAATATCTTATTCTCAATGTGAATAGATAGTCTGATTTTGTCGGCTGGAGGAAATATCGTAAATTTGGTCATTTTATAAAATGACCGTTCCGGTCACAGACAATACAGCGAAAAAAATGACGAATTAAAATCATAAAATTGATAAAAACAGTTATAATCTTATCATGCGTTGTTGCGTTGGCTTTTTCCTGCTCTGCCATGCGGTCGTCACGGAAAACGATAATCTATGGAAAAATCAGAGTTGAGTTAGGAGCAGAAGATAACTCTTTAGGGCTTCCATCCGATGA